>CAZAOR010000035.1:0-5083 GCA_964486805.1 uncultured Sediminibacterium sp.
GAAAATCTGCTACACTGATAAAATAATAAGCAACACCCTCGGTTTCTCCGTTTCTGGGCGATCGGGT
Organism: uncultured Sediminibacterium sp.; assembly: GCA_964486805.1. Classification (GTDB taxonomy): domain Bacteria; phylum Bacteroidota; class Bacteroidia; order Chitinophagales; family Chitinophagaceae; genus Sediminibacterium. Next base: position 68 of record CAZAOR010000035.1, read on the forward strand.
AGTGGCGGATATGGAAAATGCCAGTGCCGGATATTTTTGCAGCAGATACCGGGTAATAGATGTTTTTCCAGAACCGGATGGCGCTGTGAGAATGATGAGTTTGCCTGTGTTTTCCGGCATGATATTGCAGGTTTTGCGCAAAAAAATGATTTATCAGGAATACCAGCGGACTTTTTCAGCCAGGGTGATATTTCTTTTGGCGGGGTATACTGCCTGATCCGTATAACCCAGGTACAGGAGTCCCATCATTTGATCATGCTCCTGCAGACCCAGATGGGCTTTCATCGCCGGGTGGTGTGTCATGCCACCGGTACTCCAGAGAACGGATATGCCAGCGGCTTCCGCGCCCAACAGGATATTCTGTATGGCGGCGGCGGTCGCAGCTATTTCTTCGATCAGCGGAAGTTTCGGGGGCTCTGTTCGTTGCATATAAACCGTTATGAGATGCGAGATCTGGTCTCCCTGATGCTGTAATTTGTCGTGTTTGGCCTGGTTAAACTGCTCTCCGGGCGTATGCGATTGGTATAAGCCAGCATGTTCGGTACAAAACTGCCGGCAGGCTTCTCCACTGTATACCAGAAAGCGCCAGGGCTCAGTTCGGGCATGTGTCGGCGCCCAGTCGGCCATTTCCAGTAAATCCCGGATCAGTTTGTCCGGGATCTTTTTCCCATTCATATCTGCCGTGCGGGCACTTCGGCGATTGCGTATGATGTGTTGGATGGTCGCAAAATCAGACATGCGGCAAAGGTAGGGACTGGGCTGAACAATACGCTTCCGGTTTATCGATCATGGTGCTGCGGGCAAGCAGGCTTCAGGCAGGAAGACCGGAATCTGAATCCTGACCTGCCGGTGGTACATTCACTTTTTCTTAGCAAAGCTTCCGATTCGGGAACCCCCCGGAATTTTGTATATTTGTAGTTAATAAAAACTTTGATTATGGCAATTTTTAAATCCGGAAATCCCACACTTACACAGAAGATGTTTGACAGGAGCCTGAGCCTGGAAGCGACCCAGCAAGGAACCATGAGTGTAAGGGGCGCTATCAATAAATTCGGATTCCTGATGCTCATGGTAATGGCGGGCGCTGTTTACAGTTGGCACCTGTTTCAGGAGGGGAAACCTGATACCGTAAGTACCTTAATGATCGTTGGTATCATCGGTGGACTGATCACAGCCATAGCCATCTCCTTTAAACCCACCTGGGCAGGGTATCTTGCACCGGCTTATGGATTGCTGGAAGGCCTTTTTATCGGAGGTATTTCCGCTATACTCAATGCCGCTTTTGCAAAACAATACCCCGGTCTGATCATGCAGGCTGTGGGCCTGACGTTCGGTGTGGCGATCGCAATGTTCCTGTTATATAATTTCCGGATCATCCGGGCAACAGAAAGGTTCAAGTCCGTCATCTTTACTGCCACACTCGGCATCCTGATCTTTTATGCACTCACCTGGATACTGCGTTTGTTCGGTGTGAATGTAAGTTTCATGTATGACAGCAGCATGCTCAGCATCGGTATCAGTATTTTCGTAGTGGCTATTGCAGCACTGAACCTGATCCTCGATTTCGATATGATTGAGCAGGGAGCGGAAAGAGGCGCCCCGAAATTTATGGAATGGTATGGCGCTTTCGGTTTGCTGGTAACCCTGGTTTGGCTATATATGGAGATATTGCGCCTCCTCAGTAAACTGGCCAATAATCGCTAAATACGCAGATATACTTTATCGAAGGAAGCTGAATATTGAGACAGCTTCCTTTTTTTTGCCCGGCCATAACTACTGCTGCCGGGATCTGCGCCAGCCAGGATTTTAATTCCGGATTCGCTGGTCTTAACCGGCTACAAAGATTTCGTACTTTGTTCCTCGTACTTCGTACTTTTCCATATGGAATTTCAGCGACTCGATTATCCGGATGATTTACTGCGGCATCTTTACCGTCGCCTGTTGCTTCCCCGCATGATTGAAGAGAAAATGCTGGTGTTACTGCGGCAGGGAGTTATCAGTAAATGGTTCAGTGGTATCGGACAGGAAGCAATCGCAGCAGGCGCTACGGAAGCGCTTGCACCCAATGACTGGATCATGCCCCTGCACCGCAATCTGGGAGTTTTTACCGGCCGTAATATGCCCTTGCACAAGCTTTTCCTGCAATGGCAGGGAGATGCCGGTGGTTATAGCCAGGGACGTGAACGGAGTTTTCATTTTGGCAGCGCTGCTCATCATATCTGCGGGATGATCTCACACCTGGGTCCGCAATTGGCATTGGCAGATGGAGCAGCTCTGGCAGCAAAACTGAAAGGAGAGCAGCGGGTGGCATTGGCTTTCAGTGGAGAGGGCGGTACCAGCGAAGGCGATTTTCATGAAGCTTTGAACCTGGCTGCCGTATGGGATTTGCCCGTGATCTTCCTGGTGGAAAATAACGGGTATGGTTTGAGTACACCCATTTCCGAACAATTTCGTTGCGAAAGCCTGGTGGACAAAGCCAGCGGCTATGGCATGGAAGGAGTGCAGATAGATGGTAATAATATTCTTTCCGTGTATGATACCATCCGCGGGATTCGCAGATATTGCCTGCGCGAGCAGCGGCCTTACCTGGTTGAATGCATGACTTTCCGGATGCGCGGACATGAAGAGGCAAGCGGCACAAAATATGTACCACAGGAACTTTTCGAACACTGGGGCCGGAAAGATCCGGTGAAAAATTATGAGCAATATCTTGTAGCGGAACGACTGCTTACCGAAATGCAGGTGGCTGATATCCGGCATGAAATCCGACAATACATAGAAACCGAGTTGGATCTGGCAAAGCAAACCCTTTCACATCATTGGAAATCCGCAGCGGAAGAAGAATCGGAAGTATATGCCCCGGCTGATACGGGTACCGCGATACCGCCTGCAGCCGGGATTGGTCGTGAAATCAGGCTGGTGGATGCCATTCAGCAGGCATTGCGGATTGGTATGGAACAGGACCCTTCCCTGGTGATCATGGGACAGGATATTGCCGGTTATGGCGGCGCTTTCAAGGTGACGGAAGGACTGCTGGACGTATTCGGCAAACAACGCATACGCAATACACCGCTTTGTGAAAGCGCAATCATTGGCGCTGCATTGGGACTGGCATTGGAAGGTATCCCCTCCGTGGTGGAAATGCAATTTGCCGATTTTGTGAGTGTGGGATTTAACCAGATCGTGAATAATCTTGCCAAGATTTACTATCGCTGGCAACAGACCGCCCCGGTGGTTATCCGGATGCCCACTGGCGCAGGTGTTGGAGCAGGCCCCTTTCATTCCCAAAGCAATGAAGCCTGGTTTACGCATGTACCCGGATTAAAAGTGGTGTATCCTGCAACAGCCGAAGATGCGAAAGGCCTGTTATTGGCTGCTATCCGCGATCCGAACCCGGTTCTGTTTTTTGAACACAAGGCATTATACAGAAGTGTCAGCGGGATGGTGCCCGAAGGATATTATACCAGCCCTATCGGTCAGGCAAGACTGGTAAAGCAGGGAGAAGATTTTACCTGTATCACCTATGGGATGGGTGTGCATTGGGCAAAAAACTGGCAGGAACATCATCCCGGGATATCCATGCACCTGCTCGACCTGCGTACATTATTACCTTTGGATACGGCAGCAATCCGCTCGGCAGTCGAACAAACAGGCAAAGTACTGGTATTGCACGAAGACACTTTAACAGGTGGATTGGGCGCAGAGATCAGTGCCTGGATCAATGAACATTGCTTTGAACTACTGGATGCACCTGTGCTGCGCTGCGCTTCCTTGGATACACCCGTGCCCTTTAACCGGGAACTGGAAAAACAGTTCCTGGCTAACAGCCGGCTGGACAGCAGGATCCGGCAATTGTTACAATATTGAGTTTTATCTAACCTCTATTTTCCGCCCCATGGATGTACGTAAATTGATCGCCGGTACCTTGATATTTTATGCAGGATTCCAGCAGCCGGCGCAAGCACAAAAAGGCGTCGGCCCGGGCTATCAGTTAGCCAATTATCAACCAGCTTTCTTTCCGGACACTGCCAGAAAGGCGCGGGTGCTGGCCCAGGCCGACTGGATCGGGAAGGTTTATGCGGACTATGCCGAAAAAAATCATTTTCCGGGCTATGCATATGGCGTTGTTGTGGACGGGGAACTGGTTGTAAAAGGGAGCGGGGGATTTATCAATATCGCTACGCATACCCCGGCCACTACGCGGTCGTATTTCCGGATCGCTTCCATGAGCAAAAGCTTTACCGCCATGGCTGTCCTGCAATTGCGGGATGCAGGTAAATTGCGGCTCGATGATCCGGTTTCTTTGTATATACCTGCCATGAAAGGCCAGCGGCTTACCGCAGATGCGCCAGCCATTACCATCCGGAACCTGATGAACCATGCTGCAGGTTTCCCGGAAGATAATCCCTGGGGTGACCGGCAACTGGAAAAAAAGGAGGCTGACCTGGAAACGCTGATCAGGAAAGGGATTTCATTTTCACAGGACCCGGGACTGGCTTATGAATACAGCAACCTGGGATTCACCATCCTTGGATATCTGATTGAAAAAGTCAGCGGGCAATCCTACAATGATTATATCGCAGCGCATATCTGGCAGCCGCTCGGTATGCAGGAAGCAAGCTGGGAAATCGATCAAGTACCGGCGAAGCAGCTGGCACATGGCTATCGCTGGATACATGATACGTATGTAGAACAACCGATGTTGCACAATGGTATTTATGGCGCCATGGGCGGTATGATCACCTCAGTGGAATCATTCAGTAAATATGTGGCATTGCATCTTTCCGCATGGCCGCCGCGCAATGATCCGGACAAAGGCCCCCTGCCCCGGGCTGCGATCCGTGAAATGCACCAACCCTGGCGATACGCCGGTATGGACGCGGATTATCATTACCCTGATGGCCGGGCCTGTCCCATGGCCAGCGCCTATACCTATGGCCTGCGCTGGACATCGGATTGCACCGGCCGGGTGAGCATCGGTCACAGCGGGGGTTTACCCGGATATGGGAGCAACTG
>CAZAOR010000036.1:0-4579 GCA_964486805.1 uncultured Sediminibacterium sp.
CAAATGCATCAATGCCTATGTTCATGCATTTAGCATATATGTTCGGGAAATGGGCTTTGAATTTTTCGTGGTCCAAGCCCCTGCAATCCAGGTACACATGTTCGGTACCGGTACGCTTCATTTCGTTGTCTATGGCGCGGGCAACAATATCACGGGGTGCCAGGTCTTTGCGGGTATCATATTGTGCCATGAATGCTTCTCCCTGCTTGTTACGCAGGATGCCGCCATCACCCCTTACTGCTTCCGTGATCAGGAAAGAGGGGGATACTCCTGGTTCAAACAAAGCCGTGGGATGAAACTGGATAAATTCCATGTTCTCAATCCGGCCTTTGGCCCGGTAAACCATCGCAATACCGTCTCCTGTTGCGATCACAGGATTGGTGGTGGTACGATAGGCCTGTCCGCAGCCGCCTGTTGCCAGGAGTGTGATCTTTGATAAAATTTTTTCTATCTGCCGGTTATGCAGATTCAATACATATACCCCATAGCAAGTGATATCCTGTGTTGACTTGGTCACAAGATAACCAAGATGGTGCTGCGTGATGATATCCAGTACAAAGCAATGGTTGATCAGTTGAATATTCGACAGACCGGTCATGGCTTCCAGGAGCGCACGCTCCAGTTCCTTACCGGTTACATCTTTATGGTGCAGGATGCGGTTCTCACTATGTCCGCCTTCCTTACCGAGGCTGTAATCTCCCCATTCATCTTTGTCGAATTCTGCACCATAGGCAATGATTTCCCGAATCCTTTCAGGTCCTTCTTTCACAACAATCTCTACCACCTGCTCATTACACAGTCCATCGCCTGCCACGAGTGTGTCCTCAATGTGCTTGGCATAACTATCGCGCACTTCATCCCAAACCCCTGCAATGCCGCCCTGTGCATATTTGGTATTGGTTTCATCGGCCTGGGTTTTGGTAATAACGGTGACACTTTTATCGGGAAAGGCTTTTGCAGTCTTCAACGCATAGGTTAGTCCCGCAATACCGGAGCCAATTACCAGAAAATCTGTTTGCATATCATTGAAAAATAAAGATCAGGCAGGATCGATCCATGCCTCATGCTCCTTAAGTAATTGAATAAGTTCTTCTACGGCAATAGCACTGTCTACATTCCTTTTAACAATTTCCTTTCCTTTATACAAGGTTATTTTACCGGGTCCGCTGCCAACGTATCCGAAATCTGCATCCGCCATTTCGCCGGGGCCGTTGACAATACAGCCCATGATGGCGATTTTAACGCCTTTCAGGTGATTGGTCACACTCCGGATCCGAGAAGTGGTTTCCTGCAGGTCAAACAGTGTACGGCCGCAACTGGGGCAACTGATGTATTCTGTTTTAGAGATGCGGGTACGCGTAGCCTGTAAGATAGAAAAGGCGGTAGTATTAATAAATTCCTCTGCAGACTGGTTACTGGCATAGTTGCGACCGCTGGTATCCTGCCTGCCTGTTTTTAAGGACTGGTAACTTTCCTGTTTCATCCCCAAGCAAATGCCATCTCCCATACCGTCTAAAAGCAGGGCACCGCATTCGGTGGCATAATGTACCAGGTGTTCATCGGCGGTGGACCAGGCGCTGTCAGTGACCAGGATAACCGGGTTTTGAATCTCTCTTTGCATCAGTTCCATCAACATGCGGCGTACAGCAGGCATAGCATGTGCCTGCCCGCTGGAAAGGCAGAACACGACTGCCGGATCATTTGCCAGTTCATCCAGCCAGGTAAAATCATTGATAGTCGTTTGATCACTGAAGCAATCGAGCAGCACAAAATTCAATTGGTCACTGCACAATTCCGCTGCCATATAGCCAGCTGCGTCAAATATAGGCAGGTGCTTTTCTTTATCCGCGGCTGTAGCCCAGGTTGCCGGATACGTAATGACGCCTAAGGTACCAGGTAAGGGGAATCCAGGTAACTGATGGCCTGTGAAAATATAATCTGCCGCCTGGTCGCCGATATGCCATTTATCCGTTGCGGCATCGTATGTATATCCAACAGCAGAAAGGGATGCAGGGGTTATGTTTGTCAATTTACTGAGATCAGCAATAACAACCGGTACCTGATGGCCGCCAATATTGCTGACTGCAAAGCTCTTTCGTCGTTTGTACACAAAGGGATCATAAGGTAGTTTGCTGATAGGAGGAATACCTTTCCCTGCACTGGCTGCAGTTACCGTTGCTTCATATCTTTTCACAAGATCGCGGCAAACAGGTATCTCCCATTCTGGGTCTTCGGTGAGACTTACTCGGATGGTATCACCAATCCCATCTTCCAGCAAGGTGCCGATACCGGCTGCACTTTTTACCCGGCCATCTTCGCCATCACCGGCTTCGGTTACACCCAGGTGCAGGGGGTAGCAAGCGCCAAATTCCTGGTCCATCTGCAGTATCAGCAACCGATAAGCCTGCACCATTACCTGCGGGTTACTGGCTTTCATGCTGAGCACGATATTATGATAAGACTCGTCCCTTGCTATCCTGAGAAACTCCATGGCGCTTTCCACCATACCCATCGGGGTATCGCCATAACGACTCATAATCCGGTCGCTCAGTGAGCCGTGATTGGTGCCGATCCGCATGGCCGTCCCATATTCTTTGCAGATCTGTAACAAGGGCCGGAAACGTTCCCGTATCCTGTCAATTTCTTCCTGGTATTCCGCATCGGTATATTCAAGTTGCTCGAATTTTTTCTTGTCGACATAATTCCCGGGGTTTACCCGTACTTTTTCTACGATCCGGGCTGCGATCTCAGCGGCATTGGGTGTAAAATGGATATCTGCCACCAGGGGTGTAGTATAACCACGCGCACGCAGCTCTTTTTTGATATTGAGCAAGTTCTCCGCTTCTTTCTTACTGGGGGCCGTGATACGAACCAGTTCAGCACCCGCTTCGATGCAACGGATACTTTGCGCCACGGTTGCGGCGGTATCCATCGTATCCGTAGTCGTCATGGTCTGTACCCTGATCGGGTGATAGTTTCCCAGCAGTAAACCGCCTACATTAACTTCCCTGGTAGGAAGGCGTTTGTATTGTGTAAGAGATGGACAGTATAATTGCATGTTGAAATAAGATAATACAAATGTATGGGTTTGGGTACTGGATTTTAGGGCTCTGGTCTTTGTTATTTAGCTGATACTGACTATTCGCCAATAAAATTTTTACTGTATTCATCACGCCCTTCCTAACAAGCAAGGTCTGGGATTGTCTGCTTTCTGATTTTTACTCCCTGTTTATTTCTTTCCTTCAAAAAATCCTTCTGCCCGTAAAATGTTTTTCAGCAGGGTAAGGCGTACGGCAGCCAAGTCAATGGATGGCGGAGCTTCCATATTGAGTACAAAAAAGTACGGATGCCGGTTCTCTTCTATCCATCCCACCACCCAGCCGATACTGTTTCCGTTTTCACGATGTGCCCATCCTGTTTTATAGGAAAGCCGGTAGTTGGCATTGCTTTCCTGGAGCATTACTTTTTTTACGATATCCTGGGTGCGTTTCTGAAAGGGAAGCTGTCCGAAATATAGTTTCTTTACCAAACCCAACTGTTCATCCGGGGTGATTTTCAGGGAGTTGTTTAACCAGAAAGTATCAATCAGGAATGGTCCTGTCCTTTTGCCATAATGTAAACTATCCAGCCAGTGTAACATGGTGTCTTTACCAATGCGGCGGGCTACTTCCTGATAATAAGGTACGGCTGATACTTTGAAAGCTTCTTCCATGCTAAGATCCCGGTTCCAGGCTTTGGCGGTATCCCCGCCGGGGAAAAAGCGAACTTTTCCATCCCATTTAATGATCATTTTTTCATTGGAGATACGCCCCGTTTCCACACCAATAAGAGAATTGACGATCTTGAATGTAGATGCAGGAAGATAAGCGGAGTCCTTGAACCGGGAAAGGTTATAGATTTCGAATTGCCCCGACCCATTATCAAATAGCCCAAAGCAACCACTTACTTTTTGTTCTTTAAAGAAACGGCCGATATCATTATTTATATGCACATTATTCGGGCTGCAGGCAACCAGGCTAACACCCAGTATCCACAGAATCCATTTCCCTGCTGATTTGTTCTGATTCATCTTTGTTCTGTTTTTAGCGACCATTCCTCACTACACTTTCATGTGAACAGCATACAAGACCGGTGTGATTACCTGCTAAATGCATGAGCTTGGTTTACGCGCAGTTCCTGCGAAATCCCTGTTGATTCATTTCAATACACCCAAGGCCTTACCTACTTTGGTAAACGCTGCAATTGCGCGGTCGAGGTGCGCCTGCTGATGGGCGGCGCTCAACTGTACCCGTATCCGTGCCAGGCCCTTGGGCACTACCGGAAAGAAGAAGCCGATCACATAAATACCTTCTTCCAATAAGGCAGCAGCGAATTGCTGGGCTATCACCGCATCGTACAACATAATCGGTACAATGGGATGATCCCCGGGCTTGATATCAAAACCAGCTTCCGTCATTTTTGTTCGGAAATAGCGGGTATTGTATTCGAGCCTGTCGCGTAATTCCGTTGTTTCAGAAAGCATATCCAGTACGGCGATGGATGCGCCTACAATGCTGGGAGCAAGCGTGTTGGAGAAAAG
>CAZAOR010000037.1:0-3066 GCA_964486805.1 uncultured Sediminibacterium sp.
AGCATCTCTCACTGGCCCAAAAGCTCTCCAGGGTATTTCCAGGATATCCAGACCCGGATCAGGAAATTCGTCGACAGCGGACAATTGGGCATATTTGCCAATGGCTACTGGGGACACAGCGCTTATAAACTTCCGCCTGAAGTGAACCTGATCGGGCTGGCACACTATCTCGAAGCACTGGAATGGCAGAAAGAGATCGTAAAGGTTCACGCTGTTTTCGGTGGTAAGAATCCACACCCCAACTACCTGGTAGGCGGCATGGCCTGCGCAATCGGAATAGATGATGTGAGCGGTATCAATGCTGAAAGACTGGCACTGGTGAAACAATTACTCCAGGATGGCAAAACCTTTATAGAACAAGTGTATATACCCGACCTGATGGCGATTGCTTCTTTCTATAAGGATTGGGGCGCAATTGGCGGAGGGCTTGGAAATTACCTCGTATATGGTGATCTCCCCTGGAACGGTTACCGCGATGCATCCTCCTATAAATTCCCCGCAGGGGCGATTCTCAATAAAGACATCAGCAAATTATATGAAGTGGATCTGCGCAAGGAAGACGAAGTGCAGGAATTCATAACCCATTCCTGGTACAGCTACCGGGAAGGTGACCAGGCCGGCCTGCATCCCTGGAAGGGTGAAAGCAGGATCAATTACACCGGCCCCAAACCGCCATTTGAACACCTGGATACCCATGGGAAATACAGTTACCTGAAAACGCCCCGGTGGAAAGGACATGCCATGGAAGTGGGCCCGCTGGCACGTGTACTGGTAGGATATGCCAGCGGACGTGAAGAATTTAAAGAAGTTGTGGATAAGGCTTTGAAAGACCTGGACATCCCCGTGACGGCCCTGTTTTCAACACTGGGCAGAACGGCGGCCCGCGGACTAGAAAGCATCCTGGTAGCAGGCTGGGCCGGTGATTTTATGCAGCAATTGCTTACCAATATTAAAAACGGCGATACCCGTATGGCCGATACCAGCAAATTTGATCCCGCTACCTGGCCCGATCATGCAATCGGGGTGGGACATGCCGAAGCACCACGCGGTGCATTGGCTCACTGGATCAATATTGAAAAAGGAAAGATCGCCAATTACCAATTGGTGGTACCCACTACCTGGAATGCTTCACCCAGGGATAGTAAGGGCGGCTTATCCGCCTATGAATCTTCCCTGCTGGATACCCCAGTTGCCAATGAACAGCAGCCACTGGAGATATTGCGCACCGTTCACAGTTTTGATCCGTGTATGGCCTGCAGTGTACACCTGTATGATGAAGCAGGCACCACCATCAGCCGCGTCAGTGTATTAGGAGATTAACCCGGTCTGGTGATCCCGGCAAGACCGATAAATATAGTAAGATGAAAGCGAACCATCAACATGTGCATGCGTTGCGAAGAGTTTATGTTTGGGAATTACCGGTGCGTTTTTACCATTGGCTGAATGCACTCGTCATTCTCACGCTCATTGTAACCGGTTTTTATATAGCGAATCCTCTGGCATTGCAAAGCAGGCAGGAAGCGGCAATGCGATTTACAACCGGCTGGGTGCGCTATGTTCATTTCATTGCGGCATATCTGTTTTTCTTCAATTTTCTTTTCCGGATTTATTGGGGATTTGCCGGCAATAAGTTCGCCAACTGGCGGCAGTTCATCCCCATCTCCCGCAAATTTTTCAAGGAGATGTGGGTAGTTTTCAAAATCGATATCCTGATGCTGAAAGGCAAGGAGCATATCAGTATCGGACACAATGCCATGGCAGGATTTATTTATTTTCTCAGCTTCCTCGCCTTCCTGGTACAATGTTTAACCGGGTTTGGATTATATGCCGCCATGAGTTCCTGGTGGCTCCCGAAACTGTTTGCCTGGGTACCTGCCTTATTGGGCGGTGATATTTTAACCCGGCAGATCCATCACTGGGCCATGTGGTTTTTCATACTTTTTGCTTTGGTACATGTGTACCTGGTATTTTATCATGATTATATCGAGGGCCGTGGAGAAATCAGCAGCATGGGCGGCGGATGGAAGTTTATAGAAGAAGAAGTGTTCCAGGACGAGGCAGCACACACCCCCAATCACCCGGTAAAATAAACAGTATGCGTTTGATGATCATGGGTATCGGTAATTTCCTGATGGGAGATGAAGGTGTGGGCGTGCATGCCGTGCAAAGATTACAGCGCTCATACCCCGATACTGATATACTGTTGCTGGATGGCGGTACCGGGGGATTTCATCTCCTGCAATATTTCGAATCCCATGATACGGTGATCCTGGTAGATGCTACCCTTGATGAAAAGCAACCCGGTTCCATCAGGCTGCTGGAACCAAGGTTCGCCAAAGACTTCCCGCCGGCCATGAGTACACATGATATCGGTCTGAAGGACATGATCAGCGCTTTACAGTTGATGGATAAGCTGCCGAGGATCTGTCTTTTTACAGTCAGTATTGCCAGCATCCAGCAACAGGGCATCACACTGACGCCGGAAGTGGAGGCCGCACTGCCGGCATTACTGAACAGCATCATTACACTCAGCTCTGCGCTGGGCTTTCCTTTTCCCCTTCAGGCAGATCAGAAACAACCGGACCGGGACTGGTGGTATGCTTTACCGGCGTAAAACCATTGAAAATAGCGTAACTGCTTGTATATTTAAATATCGGTTACAGCAAGATCAGTCTGCAATTACATCCAAAGCTGCATGAGAGCAGTGCAAAAGACGGCCTTCTGCAATCGGCACCCTAAAGAACGCCTCACATGAAATAACCAGCCCCCCAAGCGGGCTTAGGTGCGGTTCCGGTCCGGTATCAGTCCGGTTCAAGTCCGGTTGTCTCCCGTCTTTCCCGGGGCTTTCATTGGGTATTCCGCCATACATGACCCGGGGATAAGCAGTTCAGCATACTCCGGTTAGCTGATTCTTTTTGCTTGGGTATGTTCTGTAAACCTGTCATTCTGTATTCCTGTAATCAATACCAGTCCCGGTTGTTTGCCCGGTTCAAAACTGCCAAATGTATCTTCCAGTTGCAAAGCCCTGGCCCCAATGAAAGTGGCCCATTGCAGCATTTCGGCCAG
>CAZAOR010000038.1:0-2510 GCA_964486805.1 uncultured Sediminibacterium sp.
CGAGCTTTTCCAGCAGGGCCTCCTCTTCCACCGGGTCATTCAGGTGCGAAGTACCTGCTGCATTTTCGTCAGTATTGATGTCTATTCCTCCCAAATTGTCTGTGGTTTCAGCATTTTGGGGCATTTCTTTCTCTGCCATAGTAATAAATCATTGTGTTACAAGCCTGTCAAAAATATTGCCGGTCTTGCAAAAAAGAAAAAATGGCAGAAAAACCCGGTTCTGCCAGATGTTTTGACTGCCCCTACCTTTGCAGCATGACGAAAGTATTCCTCCGGAAAAAAATCGCGGCAAGAATTGCCAATGGCCATCCCTGGATCTATGGCAATGAAGTGGAAAGAACAGAGGGGGAAGTGGACCCGGGGGGATTGGCCGAAGTGTATTACGGAGATGGGAAATTGGCGGGTATCGGGTACATCAATCCACAGTCACAAATACTCGTGAGACTGCTCACCCGCCGCCGGGAGACGATCGATGCCGCCTTTTTCAGGAAAAGAATCGAGGCCGCCTGGGCCTACCGGCAACGACTGGGATATACCGAAAACTGCCGGCTCGTATTTGGAGAAGCCGACCAGTTACCAGCCCTGGTAATCGATAAGTTCAACCATTATTTTGTGATCCAGACCCTGGCCCTGGGTATGGACAGGTGGAAACCGGCCATTGCCGAAGCGCTGACAGCTATTTTTCAACCGGCCGGCATCTATGAGCGCAATGATGTTCCAGTCAGGGAATTGGAGGGATTGCCACAGCAAAAGGGCTTTTTATCTGCGCCCTTCGACCCCCTGATCACCATCGAGGAACATGGCCTGCAGTTCGAAGTAGATCTTGCAAATGGTCAGAAGACCGGTTACTTTCTGGATCAGCACGATAACCGCAGGGAAATAAAACCCATCGTACAGGGAGCTGATGTTTTGGGCGTATTTACCTATACCGGCAGTTTTGAAATACATGCCGCACATTATGGTGCCCGTTCGGTGCTTGGCCTGGATATCTCTGCACAGGCCGTAGAGCAGGCGAACCGGAATGCCTCCCGCAATCATCTGTCCGGTCATTGTCGTTTTGAAGCAGTCAATGCCTTTGATGTACTCAAACAGTGGGCCAAGGAGGGGAAGCAATTTGATGTGGTGATGCTCGATCCGCCTGCCTTTACCAAAAGCCGCTCCCATATTGAACGTGCATTGAATGGTTATAAAGAGATCAATCTGCGGGGTCTGAAACTGATTCGCGACGGAGGGTTTCTGGTCAGTTCGAGTTGTACAAACCTGGTATCCCCCGACCAGTTCCTGGAAACAATCACCCAGGCGGCCAGGGATGCCAAAAAGCAACTGAGACAGGTATGCTTCCGTCACCAGTCAAGCGATCACCCCATTATCCCAGGTCTTGAAAACACCCATTACCTGAAATTCCTGATTGCGGAAGTGCAAAGCAGGTGAGGAATGAAAAATACATGGATAGTCAATCTCGGAGCGTAGCACAGACCCCAACACAACGCTTTAGCGGGATCGTCGGGGTTGAGTAATGAAATATCGAAGCGAAGATCCCGCATGCTCTTTCAGCAGGATGGCAGAATTCAATGCTCCATGCGGAGTCCCGCTGGAATGTTGGGGTTTTTACTTGCCTGGCCAAAAGGCCGGAACTAATACGATAATGACCTATTTAGAAATCTGGAACTTGCCTGATTCGATGATGCGGCCTGACTTATCACGCAGTTGGTAAATGTAAAGTCCCCTGAAATAATTGTCATCAAAAGTGATCGTGATCCGGGTATCCGTTATGCGTTCTTCATGCATTTTACGGCCCATGAAATTGTAAATCTGCAGGCTGTAGGATTTATCAACCGATTCATCAAAAGTGAAATTGATATAACTGGTAGCCGGGTTAGGATAAAAATGCGTAATCTTAGGTTTATCATCCCCTGTATCATCTCCCCGCAAAGCAGTAGCCACACCAAATGGATGGAGCGAAAAAGCTGCTGACAGCAATAAACTTAGCAGGTAAATCTTGGGCATAAGTTGTTAAAGCAAGCACAATTTACCGAAATCATTCCGGTTCCTGCAAGAGATTAGGCCAAATTTTAACATTTGCCCATGCATCGTTTTGTAAAAAAAAGTCATGTAGTTGGATACTACATGACTCTGAAATTTTTTTTACAAGCCAGCCAGTGTTTCCTGTATAGCGGCGAAATTGGGCAGATCACCGGGGGTAGCACAAACCTCCGCATAGCGCACCATGCCTTCCTTGTCGATGACGAATGCGGCCCGTCTGCTGACACCCGCCATTTCAAAAGCCGGGAACGTATCATACAATACGCCAAAAGCGCTTGCCGCAGTCTTATTAAAATCACTGAGCAGCGGAAAATTCAAATGCTGTTCCGTCTTGAATTGATGCAGGGTAAAGAGGGAATCCACTGAGATACCGAATACCCGGGCATTGGCGCTGTTATAAATACCTATATTGTCTCTTACCGAACAAAGTTCTGTAGTACAAACACTGGTGAAAGCCAGCGGGAAAA
>CAZAOR010000039.1:0-2520 GCA_964486805.1 uncultured Sediminibacterium sp.
GACCACACGCTTTTAACGGGGAATTCGACTCCGGACCTTCTTCAGCAGGCGCGGTGGTAACGGCGCTTCCGGAACGCCTTGCCCATCCACTTGCGGCTTCGACATCCTTGTATTCGCGACGGGCTCAAGTAACGAGACAGAGGAAGCCTTTCCATCAGCGCGAGTTACAAGGTCATCCGTATTTCATCCCCGCTTCCTTTGACCCTCCGCCAGACCAACTGTATGGATGAGTCAATGATCGGCCATCGTGCAATGCCCGGCCGGGTCTTCAGGAGGCGGAAATATGTCGCGTTCGATTCTTAGAAATCCTCAGGCCATTTCTCGATTGACAGTTGCAGGGACCGTTCTCTGCGCGGCTGCGGCAATTGTGTCCCCGCAACAAAAGCACACCGCGCCTTCCGGACCTGCCGTACAGTTGGGTCGCACTATTGTGCAACCAAAAACAGCCGTCACCATGAATGACGGCACAGTTGAGGGATATGTCTATTGGGATGCAGCAAGAACCAGACATATCCCCGCAAATTCGTGCAGTGGGCTGACGGTGACGCTAAGTGTCTCCGCCAATGGCAGCACGTACACTTCGCTGGGCACTCAAACCAACAACTTCAGCCCGATGGGCCAGGTCGGCGGATATGAGGTTTGTATCTACTCCTTCCATCGGCTGCCCGTCGGGCCTAAGCTTCGTGTGCAAATTGGCGTCAACCCCGCTGCGGCATTCTCTCCAGCTGTCAATCCGCCAGCCGCCATGGATGTGAATGTCATCAATGGCAAGTGCAATAATCTTCCGCCTGCTGTTCCTTCTGCTTCCCAGTTACAGCAAAACTGGTGGACTTGCCAGAACATTGCCTACAACGTGAACTTCGCGCTATTGCCTGCACGTGCGCTACTCGGCGCGACAGGCAACGGCGTGCTGTTGCGTCCAACGGCAGGGCCTATTGGACCAGGTCTTGTATCTGCGGCTCCGCAAGTCAATGCATCCAAAGTCCCCGCCGGAAAGGTTCTTCTCGGAGCCAATCCGGCTTCTCGAACGACATCCCTTGGCAAGGCTCCTGCTGCTGCGCTCGGGCCGGCAAAGGCTCCAATCAAGATCGAAAATACAACTGCCCTGAAGCAGGAGTCCGCTCTCATCGGCCTCCTCACCAGGCAACGGCAGGCAGCCGATGCTGAATCCGCGCAGATAAAGGCATCTGTGGGAACTGGCGGTTTGTTGTCTACCCCTTCGCGCGTCATGAGCTCCACCACAACTTCACCCTCGCGGATTACCGCTGTGGCGCCTGCCGCCATAAACAACATCGCACTCACGTGCGCGCACGATCCAGACATGCGCGTACTTACCATAAGCGGCGGCCAGCAAACCGCAACTTTCACGCAGGATCCGAAATACAACTTCTACACACTGTCCGGCTGCTCCTTTGGTGATCCAGGCCCCAACGCCAAGGCATATATCTACTACCAGGGATCCTTTCATCTGGATTTCATCATCGACCAGTGGAGCGAAAACCAGATTTCGATGCATCTCAATCCCAACCTCACTGGAATCGACGATCAGAACAATGTCACGCTCATCATTCAGCGCGCAGATGGTAAACAGGCATCCCGCACAGGTCTTCGTTTCTATGCCGAGCGGCAGACAATTCAGCTACGGCAAATTCCACAACAACACTTCACACTCGACAAATTCCGGCCCGATAGCGCCGCAACCGCTTCCTGGAAGGTGAGCTACACATCTGAATCGACTGCACAAGCGCCGCCCCACCTGCAAGGGCATTCTGCCGAGGTGCATTGGGATCTTGGCAGTATGTCTGCAAGTCTTCCCAACAGCGGGGATGACATCTATGACTTGAGGACTCTTCGCCCCTCCTTCGTTGCCATTGATGCGGCGCTTATACCTGTCGACCTCTCCTGCACGGATCCAAGTTTTCGTTGGTTTGAGACATCGAAAGCTCCATGGAAGATCGATTGGTACAACGGCTCCGAGGTGCAAATTGTCTGGCAGGGGCAAGCCTGCAACAATACCCCCAATTCCTGTGGAGGAGCCTTTCAACCCGATTGCTTTGCACCCGTTGCCGAATCGAACTACGCCATGGACGTATGGGTGCGAGGCCCCAAAGGTGTAAATCCCTGGCCAAATTGAGTGTGCCGCAAATCGGATTGAGGAAAAAACCTGCTATGCCGAATCGCATATTCTCGCCTGCCTGTCAATGCTATTGCCGGGCAGGACAACTACTCGCCCAGGCTTGCTAATGGATTCGTCGTCGGCAGCACGGAGCCGGCCTGAGTGGCATTGATCCCATCATCGGCAACCCGAAGGCAACATGCAGATGCGCAGCTTCTCTTGTGCACCTTGCATCCAGGTCATTTCTTCACCATCGCCAGATTGTAGATGACCTTGTCTACCTGGCCATTGCTCAAATGACTTTCCGAATCGATCGTGAGTTTCACCGGGCAGCCCTCCATTGTTACCCAGGCATCGCCCTTTTCGAATCCGCCGTCACCCAGCGTGCTCTTGTATAACCCAAG
>CAZAOR010000040.1:0-2646 GCA_964486805.1 uncultured Sediminibacterium sp.
GACAAGGGGCAGGAACCTTTGCGTATTGATAAATGGTTACAGATGCGTATCGAAGGAAGTACGCGGAATAAGATTCAGCAGGGCATTGATGCTGGATTTGTAACGGTGAACGGACAGGTGATTAAATCCAATTACCGGATAAAACCAGGAGACGAATTGGTAGTCTTGCGTCCTTCCAATCCGGAACATACTTACCTGAAGCGTGAGCCCATCCCCCTGAACATCGTTTATGAAGACGATGTTTTGATGGTGATCAATAAACCCGCCAATATGGTTGTTCATCCGGGTGTAGGGAATTTTTCCGGTACCTTACTGAACGGGGTGGCTTATTACCTGGAGCAGAAAACACCCGGGATTGATGAAGATACCCTGCCACGCTTCGGCCTGGTACACCGGATAGATAAAAATACCACCGGACTCATCGTATTGGCCAAAACAGCGGAAGCGGCTGCACATCTGGCCCGGCAATTCTTTCACCATACTGTCAAAAGAAGATACCTGGCACTGGTATGGGGTGATGTGACGGAGGACAGAGGCACTATCACAGGTAATATCGCCCGGCATCAGCAGCACCGTAAAATGTTTGCCGTATACCCTGATGGGGAAACTGGCAAACATGCTGTTACGCATTATGAGGTGCTGGAGCGCTTTTATTATGTAACGCTGGTAGCATGCGAATTGGAGACCGGCAGAACACACCAGATACGTGTACATATGAAGCACATTGGCCATACCCTGTTTAACGACTGGGAGTATGGCGGAGATAAAATACTGAAAGGCACCATCTATACAAAGTACCGCCAGTTCGTTGAAAACTGTTTTGCAGCCTGTCCCCGATGCGCCTTACACGCCCAAACGCTTGGGTTCAGGCATCCAGTCACCGGGAAAGATATGTTTTTTGAAGCCCCTATTCCGGAAGACATGCAGACCGTTATAGCGAAATGGCGAAACTATATCCGGAGCCGCAAGGAAAATAACGACCGGGATGATGAAAGCAGCACCGGTTAGTTGGCTTTCTTTCGTACTGGATTTTCAATTCCAGGCTTATATTTGCTAAAATGATCTGACTGATATGGCTGCCGATATCCGCACTGACTGGACAAAGGAAGAGATTTCCCAATTGTATCATACACCGCTGCTGGAACTCATATACCGGGCAGCTTCCATTCATCGTAAATACCAGGACACTGCCGAAGTGCAGGTTTGCACTTTATTAAGTATCAAAACAGGGGGATGCAGCGAAGATTGTGCCTATTGTCCCCAGGCAGCCCGCTATAATACAGGGGTGGAAGTGCAGGCCCTCATGCAACCCGAAACAGTGCTGGCTTACGCACAAAAGGCTAAAGCGGCAGGCAGTACCCGTTTCTGTATGGGCGCAGCCTGGCGGGAAGTGCGGGATAACCGTGATTTTGATCGGGTATTGGAAATGGTGAAGGGTGTTAACGCATTAGGTTTGGAAGTTTGCTGCACCCTTGGTATGCTCACCCCTGAGCAGGCTCAAAAGCTGGCCGATGCCGGATTATATGCTTATAATCATAACCTGGACACCAGCCGGGAACATTATGGGGAAATCATTTCAACCCGTACCTACCAGGACCGCCTTGATACGCTGGAAAATGTGAGAAAAGCGGGCGTATCGGTTTGTTGTGGGGGTATTATCGGTTTGGGGGAAACCCATGAAGACAGGATCGGCATGCTGTATACGCTTTCCAATCTTCCCGAACACCCGGAAAGTGTTCCGATTAATGCATTGGTACCCATCGCAGGCACCCCCTTGCAAAATCAGCAGAAAGTAGACGTTTGGGATATGATACGCATGATTGCTACTGCCCGCATTCTGATGCCGAAAGCTATGGTAAGATTGAGTGCCGGCCGTACAGACATGAGTATCGCTGAACAAGCGCTCTGCTTCATGGCTGGCGCCAATTCCATTTTTGCCGGTGAAAAGCTGCTGACAACTCCCAACCCTTCCTTTGAAGAGGATGCTGCCATGTTTTCATTATTGGGACTTACCCCAAGAGAAGCTTTTAAGTCGGAATCCGAAGATTACCGGCCCACTGCGCCCGAACAAGTTCCGGTATATTCCTGATTGCCCTGACTAACCGCACCAGAGAACCCAGGTGCCAGCTTTGAGGTGTATATTCCTCCAAGATCGGATATCGTATTTGCTGATTTATACCGGTAAAATTCAATGATTTGCCCGGATTCCGGCGTTTCCCCGATCAAGAACCATAACCGGTAAAATATAACAAACCGAACCCATCTCAAAAAAGCAGACTGCTCCGGCATCTTTTATCAGGGTTTTTGTAAGGATTTTATCTGATACCCGGGATTGGTATTGTATTTGTGTTAGTGGTTGAATCTGTATTTTTACCCATCAAACCAACGGCCTGAAAAGATTCCTGAAAATATTACGCATTACACTGCTCAGCCTGATCGGTTTACTTTTGATACTTTATCTGGCTGTCCAGACAGAATACGTACAGAACAAACTCATCCGTTTGGCTACTGATAAGCTTTCGAAGGACCTGGGTACCGAAGTACGAATACAACATGTCAGTTTTTCTCTTTTCAATCGTTTCAATATCGAAGGTCTTTTGGTGAAGGACCTGCAAAAAGACACCCTGCTTTATACCGGGAAACTAC
>CAZAOR010000041.1:0-2602 GCA_964486805.1 uncultured Sediminibacterium sp.
AAATCCTCAAAGAGCTGTTTGTACTTACCTGCATCCCAGATCTCAAACCGGTCAAGTGCGGTGGCCAGTACCAGGTCTTTGCCCAGTCCGGCGTATTCCCGCAGGGAAGCAGGTATCAGCATCCTTCCGGCGCTGTCCAGCTCCACTTCGGTGGCGCCACCCAGAAACTGGCGGCGGAAATGACGTACTTTTGGATCGAAATCATTTAATTGGCTGATTTTTGCAATAGTGAGCTCCCAACTTTTCAACGGGTATAACGTGAGACATTTTTCGAAGCCCCGGCTGACGATAAAACGGGTTTCCGTTTCCGGCAACTGTTTTTTCAGTCCGCCGGGAAGCAGGAAACGCCCTTTTGCGTCAACTGTAGCCTCATATTCTCCGTGAAAACCACTCATTGGGTGCTGATAATTGTAAAAATTTCCACTTGTTGACACAAAATAACACTTTTTCCCACTTTTTACCCTGATTTCAGGAAAGGGTTTTTATCCACAAAACCCTAGGCCCTGGAACACTTTGCTGTAAAGCGTTTGCGGGAAATACGCGGCTTTCTTCACAAAAATCATGTGAATAGCTGTGCATAATCGGTGCATAACCGACGAAATGCTGTGCATAGCGCCTGCACAAGCCAGGTAATGACCCGTGGAGGGATCCCGGGTATGCGGCAGGATAAACGCCGCTGGCTGCAGTTTTCCCGGTAAATTGCGCCCCAAAAAGCAGGCATGGAGCCAAAACAGACCCGGATCGAAGATTTTGATTACCCATTACCAGATGAACGGATTGCCCGCTACCCGCTACCCGAACGGGATCAAAGCAGGCTCCTGGTTTACCGGAACGGGCAAATCACAACCGATCAATACGCCGGACTGGCCCGGCATCTGCCCGCTAACAGCCTGTTGATCTTTAATAACACCCGGGTAGTAGCAGCAAGGCTATTATTCCAAAATGAGAGTGGCGCACGCATCGAAATATTCTGCATGGAGCCTGGTAGGGAATATGCGGATATTACCAGCGCCATGCTGCAAAAACAAAGGGTGACCTGGAAATGCCTGGTTGGCAATGCGAAGAAATGGAAACAGGAACAACTGGTTTGTACCATCCGGTACCAAGACCAGACCCTGCAATTAACGGCTAGAAAAATCGCACAACTGACCGATCATTTCGAGGTTCAGTTGCATTGGGATGCACCGGAGCTGAGCTTTGCCGAACTGCTCCAAATCGCGGGTCTTATCCCCCTTCCCCCCTACCTGAAGCGGGAAGCGGAACCGGAAGATGCTAACCGGTATCAAACCATTTATGCCCGCGAAGAAGGGTCTGTAGCGGCTCCTACGGCCGGATTGCATTTCACTGAAAAACTGCTGCAGTCTTTAACAGACAAAAATATCCGCTATGATTTTCTGACACTCCATGTGGGAGCCGGCACTTTCAAACCGGTAAGTGCTGCTACGATGCAGGACCACGACATGCATGCCGAGTTCATTGAAATAGATACATCATTCCTCGAGCGACTGACAGCAGAAAAAAACAGGATCCGGATTGCAGTGGGTACCACTTCCCTGCGCACCCTTGAAACCCTCTACTGGCTGGGTGTGAAAGTTCACTTGCAGCCTGACTTGGCCCCTGGCGCCTTAACGCTTGCCCAATGGGAAGTGTATGAACTGCAGCAGCCGGATATCCCCGCTGAAGCGGCCATCCGGGCATTGCAAAACTGGATGCAGCAGCACCAACTCCCGCGACTTGCTACCAAAACACAATTGCTGATTGTGCCGGGCTATCGTTTTCGCATGATCAGTGCACTGATCACGAATTTTCACCAGCCCCGCTCTACTTTACTATTACTGGTTGCCGCAATCACAGGTGATGACTGGAGAAAGATTTACACCTATGCACTTGAAAATAATTTCCGCTTTCTGAGTTATGGAGACGGCTCCTTGTTATGGTTGAATGACCCGGTTATTTAAAACCCGCAATTAAGCCTCCCCCTGTGCCAATGGCATTTCGATGGTGAAAGCACTGCCCTTGCCCAGGGTACTCTCCACTTTGATCCTGCCTTTATGAGCATCCATGACCGTTTTCACATAACTCATGCCCAGGCCGAAACCCTTTACATTATGAAGGTTACCGGTATGCGCCCGGTAAAATTTCTCGAAGATGCGTTTAACCGACTCCTTGCTCATCCCGATGCCATTGTCTTCAATCCGCAATACAAAATAGTTCTTGGTGCTGTGTGTGGAAACCGTGATTTGCAGGTGTTCGCGGGAATACTTGATCGCGTTATCTACCAGGTTGGATATCACATTGGAAAAATGCACTTCATCGGCCTGGATACTGTCGTTCCGGGCATTCAGGAGTAATTGGATAGTCGCACCCTTTTCTTCTAACTGCAATTCATAATTGTCGAGTGATGCTCGGATCAGTTCATGCGCATGCAGTTTCAGCTTATTCAGTTGCAACTCCTGCTTTTCCATCAGTGCGGCCTGCAGGATTGTTTCCACATGTTTGTTCATGCGGATATTCTCTTCCTTGATGATGTTACTGAAGTATTTGGTTTTGGCGCTATCTGCCTGCACCTTCTCATTGCGCAGGGCGTCTACCGCCAGCGAGA
>CAZAOR010000042.1:0-2901 GCA_964486805.1 uncultured Sediminibacterium sp.
AAAAGCTGGATTGAACAGGAGAATACGGTGAGTGTTACCGGGGATTACCGAGTTTCTGGCGGACAGTTTGGTGCGTACAATGCGGTATTTGGCCCAAAGGGCAATGACGGCCTGCCTACCCTGATGTTCGATCCGGTAACCGGTCGTATTGACCATGACATCGCAAAACAATGGGAACGATACGATCTGACAAAAGTACTCCAACGCAACTGGCCGGTACTCGGTCCGAAATTGCAGGGAAAGCTTTGGATCTGGATGGGAGATATGGATAATCTTTATTCCAATGTAGCAAGCCGGTTCCTGCAAAAATTCCTGGACAGTACCGTAAATCCGCATACAGATGCATCGATGCAGTTTACGCCAATGGCAAGGCATACACAGGCATGGAGCGACCAGGATGTTATCCGGATGGTGGCGGCAAAAGCAGCAGGCAGTGGTCTGTAAAATATTGATTGAAAGTTTTAAAATTTTGGTTATGCAGAAAATGAAAATCACCCTGCTGTCATTATTGTTGCTGATCCGCTTGACTCTGTCCGCACAATCAGTTAATACCCGCTACATCTCCTCATTTGAGAATACAACTCACCCGGAAGTGGCTTACTGGTTTTTTGCAGCCAATATGATGCATCCCGAAGCATGGAAAGCTAAGATTGACAGCTTTGCCAGATATAGCAAGTACACATTGATATTCCTGACCGCCAGGAATGGTTGCGATTTTCATGATTCTGTAACGATGCATCCGGTATTCCGGGATCTGGTGGCATATGCACATCAACGAGGACTGAAAATCGGATTGCAGATATTCAAACCTGATGAAGGGACAAAGCTGGAAAATACCGACAGGCTGATTGAGGAAGGAGAAGTCAAGCTGGACGATAATGGCTCTGCCTTTTTTTCGGATACTGCCAGACATGCCCGCGATATGAAATCCCTGCTGAAAAGTGATCTGCTGCGTATCTATGCTTTTAAAAGAAGCGGCGATGAATATTATGTATCCTCTTCACTGAAAGACATAACCGGTCTGGCCAAAGTGAACGCCACCCGTAATAGGGTAGAGGTGCAGATACATGCCGGCAAAGAGATGGCCGGCTATGTCGCCTATGTAATGACACAACACTATTACCAGTCATGCAGTAATTTTTCGCAACAGTCTTTGGATATGTTACTGGGCTGCTTCCGGGCTTACCGGGATATCCCGTTTGATGGGGTAGCATTGGATGAGTATAAAAATCTCAAGATCGCTATGGAGCGATACCTCAAAGCGCAGAAGGAAGTATTCCGGGAACGATTGTATTCATTGGGAATGTCGGACTATGTAAAAAAACACACAGGTGAATCACTGGAACGCATGTTGTTTGATATGCGATACGCCCCATCCGGCAAGCCTGAACTCCGTATTCGGGCCATCAATCATTATATGGATGTACTGCGCAAATCCACACTGAAAGTGGAAGCGGCAGTGTATGCAGAAGGAAAAAAACTTTTTGGTAAAGATTGCTTTGTCGGAGTACACAGCACATTTCATAATAATCTTGACCGGGATGAGGTATGGCAGACGGGCGTAAGCTGGTGGAATATCAAAAGAGATTACGGTCATACCGATGAAGAAACAAGCACTCCGGTGCAAATGGGTATTGGTATCAGCTACCCGGCCCGTGCCATGTACAACATGTATTACAATAAAAGTATCGATCGCATCTGGACCAAAGCCCTGTATGATCTCCGGTTTGGTGTACGAACCCATTACCATGCAGCCAATGATGTGCAGGGCTGGGGTATCTCGATTGATGCGCCCGGGGCACTTGCAAAAATCAACCCGGTAGAAGACGCTGCCAGGTTATTGAATCGCTTTAATCCGCCCCTGCCGCATTTGTCGCTGCTCGTGATTTATGGAATGGAAGCGCAGTATAACTGGTACCCCAACCTGGCTGACAGAGGCATGTATGATATCAATGACAAGCTGAAATTGGAAGAAACTTCCCGGGCCTTATGGGAGCGGGGCTATTTGCACGCGGCAGTTCCAACCGATCTGATCCAGGATGGAAGATTGCACCTGAATGCAGAAGGGAAGGCAGAGATCAATGGGCATGTATTTGATGCTGTCATTTTTCTTTATCCACAATACGCCCGGGAAGCAACCATCCGTTTACATCGGCAATACCTGGCAAAAGGACGAAAACTGCTGAAACAGTCAACAGCTACCAGCGATTTTGAGGGGAATCGGATAGAGCCGGTATGGCAGGCAATTGCCGCCAAAGCAACGGCATTATCCCTGAGTGATGCAAATATTGAAAAAATGGGGATTCATAAAAACCCGCTTATCGATGGTGTGATGAATGAAGCAGGTTCTTATACATTTACCAATGCACAATCCCTTGAACAGGGCATACCCGCAGCATTCGCTTTTGATTTTGCGGGTAATCATTATACAGGTACTTACAAGGGACTGGCTGCGATACAAGTAAATAAAGCAGGAAAACTGATCAAACTGGCAGCTACCCATTTCATTTCAATGGAAAAAAACGGGAAACCGGTTGTCCGTTTGAATAAGGAAGCAGATATTTTCTTGTCGGAACAAAACGGCAAGTACCAGGCTTTGATTGCCGACCCTTCCCATACGGTGACACTGGAAATGGGAAGTGAATAGCTAATGTTGAATACTGTCCGCACCATGAAACTATAAAAAAACGGCAGAATCAAAGAATCGAAAACGACCGAATGCCCCAACTTGAATCAATGACTAATCTAAATTTCAGGTATATGCGCTTAAAAATAATAACACTCTTTAGCTCCTTTTTGCTGACAGTAGCCGCAATGGCAGGGGATTTTTTCAACGTGCGGGATTATGGCGCAACAGGAGATGGATACACCCTTGATACCAAAGCAATCAATGCCGCCATA
>CAZAOR010000043.1:0-4283 GCA_964486805.1 uncultured Sediminibacterium sp.
CGCCGCTGAGATGATCATACCCAGGGCGTATATCACCTTCATCATCCTCGATCTGCACTTCATACCTGCCGCGCAGGTACACGCCGCTGTTACTGCCGGAGGGATACCGGAACTCAATATGCAGTTTGAAATCCGTAAAAGTCTGATCGGTGACGAGGTTGGAACCGGAGTGCGGGCTTTTCAGTACACCCTTCTCTACTACCCATTGGTTTTTACCCATGGCATGCCAACCGCTCAGGTCCTTCCCGTTAAACAAGGTGATCGGCTTGCCCCAGACGGGTTCGCTACTGCGTTTCAGCAGGGGGGCGCGTTCACCGGTCCAGGTGCATTGGGAACCGTCGGTATATACCAGCGTGCCGCTAAGTTTACCATCCTGCAAGGTTCCGTCTAATTCCATATCATGGTCGCCCTGCTCCCATTGCGGGGGGATGGCAAAATGGAAGTGACCATGTTCATAGGATACTTTAGAAATGGGTCGCGCCGACCCGAAAGCATATACGAAACGTCCGATCAGTGTGCGGTTCCCAGAATGGTTAATTTCCAGCCAGGAAGGCAGTGATTGTCCGCCTTTCTGAACGGTCAGGTCCCATCTTCCTTCAATCTCGGGAAACAGTTTTTCCTGTGCCAGGGAGCTTTGTGTGAGTAATAAAAAAAGGAAAGCAAAAGCAGCAGGGAAGCGGACATTTTTTTTCATGGGGCAAGAATTAGTGATAGATGCTTAAAGATAAGCATGTTAGAGAAAACAGCGGGCCTGTCTTTTCGGTTCCGGTTTCAGTTTCGGAAAAGCAGTATTTTTAAGCCAATATTTTGATATGTCATTTGATAAAGAAATATTACTGCGTTTTCTGCTGGCCGCCCTCTGGGGGGGAATTGTGGGTGCCGAGCGGCAGTACCGGACAAAATCCGCCGGTTTTCGCACCATGATCATGATTGCCCTGGGTGCCTGTTTCTTTACCATGATGTCCGAATGGATCGCAGCGCCCGATAACCGGGATCGGATTGCCTCCAATATTGTAACCGGAATCGGGTTCCTGGGAGCGGGCGTGATCTTCCGCGGTGAAAACCGTGTGAACGGAATCACCACGGCTGCTACAATCTGGGCAGTAGCGGCAGTAGGCATGGGTATTGGCGCCGGCTATTACTGGGCATCAGCCTGTGTATCCCTGCTCACCTGTATCGTGCTGGCAATACTGCCCTCCCTGGAGAGCTATATCGGCAGACTCAATCTCTCCCGCACTTACCAGCTTACCTGTGTATTTGAAACAGCGCTGGCTGAAAAATATGAAATGTATCTTAAACAGCACAGATTACACAGCCGGCTGGTAGAACAAGCCAAAGAAGACAATCAATTGCGCATGACCTGGGAAGTACAGGGTCATGCCCGGAATCATGACCGGTATATTGCCGCTATGTTGGTATTGCCTGAAGTACTGAAGTTCGAGTACCATTAGCAATAAACTGCGTTAATTGATGCAATTACATCTTCCGAAAACCATAGGCATCAAAACAATTTACAGTCAATTTTTGTATACCGCATACAGCCAGATCCATCCGCAGCCCTCTTTTGCCAGACAGTGCAGTTCGTTGTTGCAAAAATCACCAGATCTTAATCCGCTGATCCACCGGTTTATAATTTTTATCCCCAGGTTGCACATGGAAGTCTTTATAAAAAGGTTCCATACTCATCAGGGGCCCATTCACCCGCCACATAGCCGGTGAATGCGGGTTATTATTGATATAATTCCGGAGAAAAGCATCCCTGGTTTTTACACGCCAGATCCTTGCAATAGATAAGAAGAAGCGCTGATCCGGTGTAAAACCGTCAATCTTGGTAGTATCATGCCCCTGCGGAGTCATTTTGAAAGCATCATAGGCAATGGCAATACCGCCATTGTCAGCGGTATTTTCACCCAGTGTGAGAGCGCCTTTTACATGAACAGAATCCAGGACAGTAAAAGAATCATAGAGGTCTACCACCATTTTGGTCTTAGCCCGGAACTTTGCATAATCTTCCTGGGTCCACCAGTTCTTTACGTTACCGTCTTTATCATACTGGGCACCCTGGTCATCAAAGGCATGCGTCATCTCATGACCGATGACCATACCGATACCGCCATAATTGATGGCATCATCTGCCCCAAAATCAAAATAGGGGAACTGCAGGATGCCTGCCGGGAAAACGATCTCATTATATGCCGGGTTATAGTAGGCCGTCACTGTTGAAGGAGTAGTACCCCATTCGGATCTGTCAACCGGCTTATTCAGTTTGGCCAATTGGTACTGATAATCGTTCGCGTGAAGGGAGAGCAGGTTTTCAAAATATTTATTGCGGTCGATCTGCACTTTATCATAGCTGCGCCATTTGTCGGGATAACCTATTTTTTTGGTGATCGCGTATAGCTTTTCTTTTGCTTTCTGTTTGGTACTGTCGCTCATCCAATCAAGGTGATTGATCCTGTTCTCGAATGATTTCTGCAGGTTATTGACCAGTGCGAGTACGCGTTTTTTAGCATCCTCGTTAAAATATCTTTTTACATAAAGCTGTCCCAAAGCCTGTCCCAGCATGGCATCCACGCTCTGTGTCATGATCTGGCTGCGCGTTTTCTGTTTAGCCTGCCCGGAAAGCACTTTATTAAAGGCAAATGAGGCATCCACAAAAGGCTTACTCAAAGCATCGGCATAATTACCGAGCGTATTGGCTTTCAGGTATATCTTCCAGTCGCTGACAGGAATAGACACCAGTACGGTATTCAGTTTATCATAATAAGCGGGCTGCGCCATATTGAGCGAATCCGTCTTCGCACCTAAAGCAGCGAGCAGTTCCGGCCAATGCAGGTTTGGCTGTTTTTGACTGATGAGTGCTACGGGCCACTTATTGTAATTCCCCTTGACATCCCGGAGTTCAATATTGGTTTTATGTGCGGCAGCTAATTGCTTTTCGATGTTATAAACAATGGACGCATTTTTTGCAGCCGTTGCCGCATCACTGCCGGTTAACTGGAACAGTTGGCTGATATAATCCTGGTAGGATTTCTGTATCGCCAGGATGGGTGCATCTGTTTTGAAATAGTAATCCCTGTTGGGCAGGTTGATACCGGACTGGTAAACCTGTGCTATATTGACACTGCTGTTCTTATCATCTGGTGAAACACCGAATGCGATGATGGACTGATTCCCTGTTTTCATTTCCGCAGCAACAAATTGCATAAGCGAAGCCGGATCTTGTATAGCATCAATACGGGTGAGAACAGGTTTCACCGGATCGTAGCCGCGTTGATTGATAGTAGCCGTATCCATGCCGGAAGCATAAAAATCACCCACTTTCTGTTCAATACTTCCCATAGGATGAGTAGATTGTGATACACTGTCCAGAATATGCTGCAGCAGTTGTTGTTGCGGTATGTTCAGGAACATGTAAGAGCCTACCCCTGCCTGGTCATCGGCAATTTTTACAGTATCATACCAGCGGCCATTGACATAGCGGAAAAAATTATCGCCGGGTTTGATAGCCGTATCGATCCCGCTTACATCGACGTAGGTTCTTTTCCCGGTCTCGGGTTGATGACAGGCGGTTAAAATTGCTGCGATTGCGAGGTATGACAAGACTTTATTCATAAACAGAAGCTTTTTTTAAAGATAGGCAGGTTTTGTGTAACTGGATAAAGGCTTGTCGATATCTCGGCATAAAATGGAGCAGGTATTGACAATAGCTGCAAAGAATCGTATCTTCGTATCCTTCGACCAGATAGGTGTTTGCGCTTATTCCCAGCACTAATTTTCTGTCAATAAAGGATATCGCCTAGCGAGGTATTAAATTCCTGGTTATCCGGAAAGTCCGGGAAGATGACCGGCCATTCCACGCTTGCCTGCCCCGGATAAACACTCCCAAACAAACCTACAAGTCCGGTTTAGGTCCGGTTTAAATCCGGTTCAAGTACGGTTCAAGTCTGGTTTTCTTTCGTCTTTCTGATGACTTTCCCTTGGTATAGCGCCGCATTCCCTTCGCAATGTACTCGTCCCCGACCCGTTATTTCTTCGTCTTTTCCCGGTTCACGGGTGGAAGAAACAACGGGCGGGTAATGCATCAATTACAGATGAAGTAAGAAGCACGGAGTGTGCATTACCTAGTGATCCAAACCGAAAGACCAACAGCCGGATCCATTCATTCCCATAAAGGTCCTGATGGTTTATCCCAAAACCCCTATTTTTAGTGAACGATTATTCAGTTAAAAAAATTGCTATGCCATCCAATGCTTCCCGCCGGGAATTTCTTTACCAGACAT
>CAZAOR010000044.1:0-2764 GCA_964486805.1 uncultured Sediminibacterium sp.
ATCATATGACCTGGGAAACCAGAACGGAACGGTATCCTCCAGCAATTGTTGCCTGTAAAAAAGCGCCAGTTTGTGCAGATCTTGTTCTGTATACATAAAAGCAGGTCATTGGGTACGCAAAATGTCTGAAAGTGGTATCCGCAGAAAATACAGGTCCCGGACACCTTCGTAGAGGATGCCGATATATTTTTCATCAATTCTTACCAGGGAGGAGTAACCGAAACCATTGCGTGCATCTACCAGGAGTTGCTGATTCAAAGGCCAGGAATATCCTGCATCCAGACTGGCTTTGATCGTCATACTATCTCTTTTCTTAGGGGAATCCGGGTTACTGAAGAGCAAAACAGGTTCCGGGTTGCCGTTTACCTGGATCCCGATAAATGCCGCTTCACAAACCGGGTCAGCCAGGGCTTTACGGGATGAGGGATGTTCTATCCAGGTCTTGCCCCAATCATTGGTTACAGCAATACTGCGGAATGCACCGCGATTATCGCGCATATTCAGCATGAGGCTGCCTGGAGCGATTTCTACAACCTGGCTTTCTGTGGTATTGCTTTTAGCGCCCGTACCGGTTTTCCAGGTTTGCCCGTGATCCTTGCTATAAATGATCGTAGCATAGGGAATACCGGCAGCATCCCAGTATTGGGCAGGAAATACCAGGGTACCATCCCCGGTAGTAATGCCGGAGCCTGGCCCCTGAAATAAAATCCTCCAGGCCGGGTTTTTTACCTGGGCTGTTATGTTTACCGGGTCAGACCAGGTTTGACCATCATCACTGCTGGATGTCAATACCAGTTGTCCTGATTCATCCGGGGATAAACCGGGGCGGGAACCGGCAATTGCATGATTCCCCTTACTCCACAAGGCTGCCACCCATATTTTCCGGGTAATGGGATCAAATAAAATACAAGGATCACCTACGCCATTCTCCGCATCGGGCTTTCCCATATCAATAATCGTCTGCATCGGTTGCCAACTGTGACCGGCGTTTGTGCTTCGGCTCATGCCAATATCTATATTGCCCGGCAGGTCACGACTACTATTGTGCCGAATATCATACACCGCTATCAGTGTTCCTTTATCGGTTACCGTAATCCCGGGGATGCGATAAGTGTTCACACCATCCTGTCCTGCTTTGCGTAATACCAGCCCCAATCTTTTAGCAGGAGTGCCTGCTCTTGATTCAACGGGTATCCGTTTACCGCCGGTCACAAGGATCTGGCTGGCTTTGACAGTAATCTGATCATCGATATTTGCCGTCTTTTTAAGTACTACGCTGATCCAGAAATGATTTTTTACGGATGGCGTCAGTGTTTGAGATAAGGATACCCATGGTTTCTTCCGAGATGGTTTGACTGCTTTCAGCAATTTTGCCTTAACAAACCCGGGAACTGTGTCCGTTGTAAAAATATGTAATACAGCGATGTCTCTCACTGCTTTCGCATCCAGCTGAAACCTGATCCCATTCAAATTGGCAGCGGACCGGGGAGTAATAACCAGGTACAGCGCAATATTCTCATCCGCTTCTTTTATTAAAGGAATGATCAGTGTTTCATTGTTGACCTGTACCGTGTTATCCACGCTTTCAACTGCAACAGACTGGGCCCAGCCCGGGATATTTTGCAGGAGAATACACATTACAACGGTAATTATTTTTCTCATATCGTTTGATCATTCAGGTGATACATCATGTTAGTTTATCAGGCCGTCTGAAACGGTTTCAGATACTTAACCTGCACCAGCAGGGCAATCATCACAATCACCGCCAGCATACCGAAATCACGTCCAAGATTGCCTGCATCCTTTGATTTACCTAGAATACTGGTAATCAGTGCACCTGAAAAAACGCCTGCCATATTCATAATGCCGTATGCCGTAGCACGGTATTTTTCTTCAACGAACTGGCAAAGGATGGGCATATTGTTGGCATCGAACATGCCATATCCGAAACCAAAAAGCAAGCCTGCACCAATTACCTGCCAGGCATGACTACCCCATCCAAGCAGGAGCAGCGAAGGGATCATCAGGCCCAATCCGATTGAACTGACCAAGATCCTGCCTCTTATATTTTTTTGCACCCATTTGTCTGAAAATAGCCCCCCCATCAATACGCCTGCAAGAGAGGATGCCGCAATGGTGATCGTTGCAATAGGCCCTGCCTGTGCCATATCCACTTTAAGATTTGTTCCAAACAAGGTGGGCAGCCAGTTTTTAGCGGCCCAGCCGGGGATGCTGGGTACGGCGAACATCAATAAAATAAGCCAGAAATAATAGTTACCAAGCAGGGCTGTGATTGCTTTTGTAAGAACAACCGGTTCTTGCTTTTTGTCGGGTGATTTTTCAATATCTGCGAATTGATCTTTCAATAAAAAAGCCAATAGAACCGCATAAACTACCCCGACCATACCAAAAAAAATAAACACGGTATGCCAGGAATAGCCTGCCGCAATTGCACCGCCGAATCCACCCAATGCCTGTCCTACATATAAGCCGGTCATATGGCAACCGATGGCTAAAGAACGGGTACGGGCATTATGATAAGCAGCGATCAGTGATAAGCCTGCCGGAATATACATGGCTTCACTAAAGCCCATCATGGCTCTTAACACATAAAGAGTCCCGAATGAATGCACATAACCCATTGCCAAGGTTACAGCAGACCAGATGAAAAGGCTGCAGGTAATCAGCCATTTACGGCTGAACCGGTCAGCCAGGAAACCTGCTACCGGGCTTACCAATCCATATACCCAGAGGAATATGGCCA
>CAZAOR010000045.1:0-6416 GCA_964486805.1 uncultured Sediminibacterium sp.
AAATGGGCTAGGTCTGTACCTACCTGTACCAGAGTACACTTGTCTGTACCGGGCTGTACCCCATGTACCACTAATACCATTCTAGAAGATCTGTGTATTGCTTCAAATCGAGGTTTGCGGATAAATATACACACTGTAATATACTGAATCGTACGCAGTCGGGGTCC
Organism: uncultured Sediminibacterium sp.; assembly: GCA_964486805.1. GTDB lineage: Bacteria > Bacteroidota > Bacteroidia > Chitinophagales > Chitinophagaceae > Sediminibacterium. Next base: position 168 of record CAZAOR010000045.1, read on the forward strand.
AGCAGATGAGTGCCAATGTATATATCAGCGAATGCCGAGTCAGCACAACCTGTGTTCTGGTCATCTTCGTGACCCCCTCGCCCGAACTAGCAAGATCTTTCTGGCTCTACATTCGACTGCGTTCTGTACTACTTGTTAAACATAAATGCATCAGAAGAGAGAATGAGCTCACCTTGTCGAGTCATTTGAGGAGTTTCACACGGGCAGAACTCCTGGTTATGCGGCGAATTTCTGGAGGTGGTGATTTTGCGTGAGCTGGACAATGGTTTGACCTGGCTGGACCTCGGTGGGGTGGTCACTCTGAATCCACAAGTCGTGGGTCACTGCTGGTCCTCATGTTGGTGAGCCGGGGTGGTGGTAAGCGCAGAAAATCTGGGTAGTCAGTCCTGGGGATGCGATGCGAGAGCTCAAAGGCTTCAATTGCTCGGCGTCCTTGCAGGTTTACTACATCCATATACATATCCCATATAAGTTGATGCGTTGGTGGGGATCGAACAATGTTACGCGCAAGAACATGGGCGGCTGCCTCATCCACGGTGACGCGAGTGTAGTGAGCAACTGCAAGGTAAGTCAAGAGGATACGCCCAGGTCCCATTGCAAGATCCACAGCTGCAGCACCAACATCGAGAAGTGGGTAGAGTTTCATATCGCATAGGTCATCGATCATGGTCTTGTCTGCCTCGTCCACAGGATAGCAGCCAGACCAAGTATCTTCATCGTCGTCGACGTCCTTATCATCTGCCAGCAATGCGAGGGACCCGACCTCCCCATCTGATGCCCAGCATAGCCTGGCTCGTGGCTCGACCAAGAAATCGAGGCGAAAGGTTCGTGCGGCTTTGTCCTCGCGTGGCAGGGGGTTCAGATTTTGCCACACTGAGCACACTTTCGCGTACACAGAGGGCTGCCCCATTTCAGGACGTCCGTTCAATGCAAGTGCAATGCCCGGAATCTGTGCGGACAGTGCTTGGTATAGCTCTTGCCGATGGGGTGAGACTTGCACCTTTCCACGCTCTCCTTCCGCATCGGAGTCGACCAATTTCTTGATGCAGTCAGCAGGCCAATAGATACGCGCGACCTTTGTAACAAACCAAGAGATCAATTCCCTGGTTGGTGAGATTAAAACGTGCGGCTTACCTGAAAGGGTTTCAGAGTATATGAAGGGTGATCGTCCAAACCCAAAGGCCCAAACTCCCTTTCATATTCGGCGAGAGTTTTGGTGATAGTAGCCGAAATGCCCATCGTTTCTGACGGAGTACCATCACCAGGAACAACACCATCGAAACACTTGAGCGTAACCATCTTGCTCATCGCATCCCAATGGATCACTTCCACAGGGCAATAGAGTCCGTCAGGTCGGAGTTCGCTCAAGCACCAATTGCCAATCTTTGGCCTATAATGGATTAAATTGCGGTGCAACGCATGTAGTAATTTGAGCAGGACTCACCCTTGTTGACAGAGTAAATCAAAGCCTTCGCGCCAGGTCGCTACGTCCTCCGCAAATGTCGACATTTCTGGGGTGGTAATTTTGCGTGCCTGGGGCAAGGCTCTAGGGGTGAATCCAGCAGGAAATGGCCTGGGTACGGTCTTGGGTTTGGACGACTTTTCGTCATCAAAGCGGGACACGAGAGGCCGAGCGCTATTTTTCTGTCGCTTTGGGTCACCCTAATGAGGAAATGTAAGGGTAAAATCGAGTTCATACTTGCACAATTTACGGCGTACCATTGCTGTCATTTGCGGCAAACTGCATGCCTTCTCCTGATCAGGGCTTCGATATGCAATCTGCAAAATGTACAAGATGAAAATGGGATCAATAACAGCATTAGATGGAATGCGAACGGTACTGGGTAGATATCCCATAATATCAATGGACGGTTTCAAGCCAAGCGTGAGATTGTGCAACAACTCAGTTTGCAAGCCGACTTCGTGTCCAATCAAGGAGGCATATAGATTTCCCAAGAGCTCCTTGACTTCGTTGATGCCTAGTTTTAAGACGAGCTTGTCGGGGCAGCCCAGCAAGCATCCGAGAGCATATATCAACGCCCAAAATCCGCAAGATGATCCGTCACGTTGTACATCGAGGGCTTTTGTTCGGATCGAAGGACAGGGCTGAGGCCGAGAGCACAAAAGTGAGAACAATGTCATTATGGCAAGCACAAGCATATACGTATGAGAGGACCAGGCTTCATTGAACGTAAGAATCGCTCGATAAGCAGGTGGTCGTCGACATCATACTCCACAGGTCCAGAGAGAGAGTTAACAGCGGTGACGAGTGCAGACTGCCCCTCCTTCACATTGCGCCAGTCGTGAATCATGAGCGTCCAATGGTTTGCCTGCAGCCGAAGAAAGATTATTTGTTGGTAAGGCATGATTGTAGTGTGTCGAATCCATTTGTCGACAAAAAAAGAGAGCCCAGCAGTTCGAAGCTATGAATCAGATTAGCTGTGAATTTTTCGTTGATTCTCACAAAACGAACCGTATCAATATTGACATTATTCCAGTCCAATTGCTGTAAAGGAGAGGCCAGCGCATGTGCGGGTGAGAGTAGAAACAGCGTATCACGTTGGAAAGAATTGCTGATGCCGTTAAACATGTCGATGAAGGTGATACACTCCTCGATGCGAAGGGTATAGTCGGGGTTGCACCAACGAGAAAAGGATAGTGACCAGATTTCTTCTTCTTCTGCAGTGACGTCACCTCCATCATCATCTGTGCTTCCAATAGATCTCCACGTCCCATCATTGTCCGTGCTCTCGATAAATCTCCTCGCGATCATACACAACAGCCTATCTGAGCCCCGCACTTGCTGTTGGTCATCTGACTTGCCACAGTTTGCGAATAGTTCTACCACGTGCTTGATCTCAAGCCGATGTTGCTCTGCTTTGTCTCGTTTCCAGTACTTGTAAGCAAAGCGTTTTTGATTCGCATGAGAAGTATTCTAGAGAGATGTGTCGGTGTCAAAATATAAATACCGATGATAATATGACCCACCAAAACCCATTCCACAATCTTGTCGCCATTTTGAAAGAAGATGTCCGCAAAATAAAGCATGAATACCCCACAATCATGCCCATTTTGCTGCTTTGGGACCTATAAAAATGTTACGTTAATGGAAATCTACAATATCAATCGAATCTGTATACTTACGGGCACATGGTGGACGTCGACATCAAAGCATTTGGCTTCGGACCCTAAAAGTCCTCTGTGACGCGCCTCTCGCTCGAGATATCTCACTAGACATTGAGCTCCGCGCGAGTGCTCCCAACCCAACGAATCAAAGATTAATATTGAGGTTTTACTAACAGTTTGAGCGATCAACACAAAGTATGAAGCAGTCAAACACAACGGGACATACACGGACTTGTCGAAAATGCCATCAGGCTTGTACACGACTAAGAGCCACCAATGAAGACTTAGCTGGAAGTCAGTCTCACATTGCTGATGGTGAAGAAAGACAACCGACCCTTCGTTGCACGGAAATATGAGAAACGTCTTCTCGAAAATATTCTCTTCCTTCGTCCACTTGTGGAGCCGATGCCAAGCTGTCTCCCTTCCCTTGCTCATGCTACGCAGATAAAGGTATGTCAGCTGTTGGCTCATAAACCGGATCGAAGAAATGCGTACGCGGCAGTCTCAAGGAGTTTTGAATAAAGGAAGCACGAGTAAACGTAATGTTTTTTCCATTCATCCTCAGCGACTGCTTTCATGCATTCCATTGATATACTGACACGGACTTGAGTACGAGAATAACAGAGTGACAATGACAGACCAGAGAATAAATTGTACGAGGTCGTCGTTAATCCAACCACCAGGTTCAAGGCGAGCCAGGTCACCTGCGTGGACCAGAATGCCGCCAGTGCTGTGTTTAAAATTGATTATGCTATCGCTAGCGTGAGCTATGGCGTTACACATGAGCACACACTCACAATCCATCAACCCCAAGCTTCGTAGCTTGATCCTTCATATGCCCGCCGCTCATGCCAACATCTTGTGTAATATCGTCACCAGGCTCTGTCAACGGACTCCTTGCAGACTCGGTCCCTTTGACGGTCTTGGGAGCTTGTGACTCGAGTTTAGGGTGCGCGTGTTGCAATTTCATTTGCTCTTGTCGCTTGAGCTGGGCCGCCGTTTTCTGATCTTGGACTAGAACACTTGGATTGGTGTTTGCATACTGAAGCACCTTGGCAGCCGCCGCACTGTGACAAAGCAACATGTTATAAATGTTTCGCGCGAAACGAAATTTTGCAACAAACGATAGGCTATGCGCTCCGATCTTGAGCAAGTCACTACACACGCGCTTGAACTCGCAATATCGATCATCGGATTGGTCACGGAACCCCACTAATGTGATAACAATAGTACCCAACGGGCCAATGTGTCCTGATCGTGTAAGTCATCATCACGTAACACGTTACGAAAAGCACTGGTCTCACCAGGGTAAAATAAGCTAGTTTCGAGACACTTGTGTTCCGGAATGGCAGGGACTTCGACGGCAATGAGAGGGAAGCTGCTCTCTGTGCATATCTGGCCCCCGAAAATCCACGCACTTAGGAAACGTCAAGTCCGCACTAAGAAAGGCTCACCGCAATTCCATCACCCTTTTTCACAAAAAAACTAAATCGACGCTCAACCTCGTCTCCACCGTGACCTCCGTCTATACAAACAACCGTTAAGCTGCTATTCTTCCACTCCAGCGATGCTTCGAAGAATCCAGAGCGTGATGCACTTTCGTGCAAAATGGAAAGACCGCAGCAAAATGTATGCACTGGCAGTGGGACATTGACTGAAGAATAGTCCTTTGGCATCAAAACCAAAGCGGGCGCTTCCGTGACCAGGTTGGAGAACAGGTCCGGAGGGCTTTGGCGGCAACGAAGTCTTTTAATCGGAGACTCTATTTTGACTTCAGTGTTATCTCCACACATTCCTCCAAGTCCCATTTCTGAACCTCTCTGATTCGTCCTGGAATTGGGTTCGCCAAGATGCTCTTAGGTACTACAATATCATCTTCGGCCGGTCGACCCCAAATTTATATCGTGACACGCCGCTTATATGGTTGTGCCTCTGATCCCCCGGCTCGCCTCCCTCGCACATACATATGCCACCTCTTTGCTGCTATTGAGCTGACCATCTTCTCAGACTCCCAAGGCATGGCCACTGCAGCAGTAGCTCCCCTGTTAACCACTTTCTCCCCTCTCGTCCCACCAAATCCCCACCCCGCCGACGGTCATCTAAGTCTATTCGGACTGCCCACTCGTCATATTCTTTATCGAGTTCACCAGCGCCAGCGTTGGCTTTGCCGATAACCACATCGGTGGCGTATTTACAACATCTTTGATTGGCCGCTCCCGATTCATCGGTCCCATCAACGCAGCATGCCTTTTCCTCTCCTGTTATTGAACCCCCATACTCTGGACATGAAGTTACTGCCAAAATATCCGTCTGTTTTATCTCTGCCCTTTTGCTTGCTCGAATAGCTCAACATCGTCATTGACGTCGAGCTCCAGCACAGCAACGCCACCACTAGCACCCTTTGTTGCCTATGCTCTCCATCGGACACGTCTCCCAGAATTAGTTACTTGCATTGCGCTTTTCCTTCTCGCTCGTCTCAAGTCTCGTTTCCCCGCCGCGCGAGGTTCATCGGGCCACCACTTATTTATCTCCGCGTTCATGATCGCCTCCAAGGTGTGATGACACTTACTCCAACAAGTCTTGGTGCATCGTCAGATAGGGCCTCTTCACTCTGAAGGAGGTGAACCAGATGGAGCGCAAGATGTGCGGTTATCTCGAGTGGGTATTAAACGTCAACGGCGATGACCAGCAGACGTTCCACTTGGTCGTGAAGTGCGACTACGGCCTGTCGAATCCGGTACCTCCGCACACCAACTCCCTTCAAGAGTCTAGCTTGTCATGCTGAAGGAACCGAAGCGCGATTCCCCGATGTCATGGGGACACTTTCGGGCAACGACAATCTATTCGATGCATTTGCTTGATAACATAACGGGATGCGAGCATCTTAATATATCTGCAATATTCATTCGAACACGCTCCCGCAAGGATATAGCATGACAACTCACCGAAAAGTTAGAGTGGTCCAGGGCATTTGGACGGCAAGGATGGTGGTCGCACGTAGTAGTCGAACACAGTCTGCAAATAGTATCGCCAGAACTCAAGCTCCTGTCCCAGTGGTTGTGCGATGTAATGAGTTCAGAACGGCGGGGCCACCCGGATGTGAATTTCATGAGACGGCGTATC
>CAZAOR010000046.1:0-4867 GCA_964486805.1 uncultured Sediminibacterium sp.
CGTTTTTTTACAGGTCCCCGGGAAATCATGAGTTCCTTTCTAAATGTTTTAATTACCAGGCAACCATCTTTTACAGGTGTAAGCAAATGCAAAAGACCTGGTTTATAGTACTTTCTGCCTGTCTTTTATCCATCCGATCCAGCAGAAGTTGACTTAAAAAACCGAACAATACCAGGCTTTATGAAAGAGTTCCTTCTTGTTTACCACTTTGGCTGTTAAATTCCTTTAAAAAAAACAAGCCTGCTCTAAACGAAATACGCCCGGCCCAGTCTATCCTGTATCACAAAACCTGATAAAAAAACCTGTATGAAAAAGATTGTATTTGCATCCGCTGCCGCACTGATGATGAGTATCGGCGCTATGGCACAAACTACTACACCACAGACTGCTGATAAAAAAGCAGAGATGAAAGACATGCGAAAAGATCTGCGTGATCTGAAAAAAGACAAAAAGGAGCACCGGCAGGAATTAAAAGAGGGTGATAAGACCGAAGCCAAAAACGTGAAAAAAGATATGAGAAAAGATAAAAAAGACATCAAAGGCGACGCAAAAGACCTGAAAGCAGATGGTGTTAAGCATCCGGTAAAACGTGCAGAACACCAGATCCATGCCGCAAAAAAACACGGATAGTTCCTGTTCATGCAGATGAATCCTGTTGCGGAAAGTCTCAGCATAAAATTTGAATGCCGGGCTTTTCCTGCATAACAAGATACCCCCGATAGGGATCTGAATAAAAAAGGCTGTATCAGAGATTTGATACAGCCTTTTCGTTATTGACCGCTCATCCCGAAATAATTTTATCGCTTTTTTTGTTCGTTTTATTTTCACGCAAAAAACAAGCTATGCAGAATCATGAAATAGATTATCGCATTATCGGGGAAGAGATGCAATATGTGGAAGTGGAACTGGATCCGAATGAAACCGCCATTGGTGAACCGGGCGCGTTTATGATGATGGATGACGGCATTACCATGGAAACACTTTTCGGCGATGGCAGCCAGTCTTCCGGCAATGGCGGCTTATTAGGCAAACTCATTAATGCCGGCAAACGGGTGCTGGTGGGCGAGAACCTGTTCATGACCGCTTTTACAAATGTAGATACCGGCAAGCGGCATGTGAGTTTTGCCTCTCCTTATCCCGGCAAGATCATTCCTTTGAACCTGCAGCAATTGGGATACCGGGTTATCTGCCAGAAAGATGCATTTCTCTGTGCTGCCAAAGGGGTAAGTATTGGCATTGAGTTCCAGCGGAAACTGGGAACCGGCCTTTTTGGCGGCGAAGGTTTTATTATGGAAAAATTAGAAGGAGATGGTATGGCTTTTCTGCATGCTTGTGGACATGTACTGCAAAAGGAACTGCAAGCTGGCGAACTCTTGAAAATTGATACCGGTTGTATTGTGGGTTTTACGGCTACGGTTGATTACGATATCCAGTTCGTAGGCGGTATCAAAAATTCGATTTTTGGCGGAGAGGGCTTGTTCTTTGCAACGCTTCGCGGACCGGGTACCGTCTGGATCCAGACCCTGCCGATCAGCAGGCTTGCTTCCCGCATCCTGCGCTATGCCACTACTACCCGCAAAGAAGAGGGCAGTGTGCTGGGCGGACTGGGTAACCTGTTAGATGGAGATGGCTGGTAGTCATACACCAAGCCGCGCAAGTTTTTCTGCAGCTTTTTCCAGGGTACTGTTCTGTTTGGCAAAACAAAAGCGCAGTACCTTGTTATCTGTACCATCCTGGTAAAATGCAGAAACAGGTATCGTGGCAATACCATATTCCTTCACCAATCGAATAGCAAGGTCCTTGTCTGATTCCTCCGAAAAGTCACGATAGTCATAACACTCAAAATAACTGCCATGAGATGGCAGGCAAGAGAAGGGGGTATTTTGCATCAGCGACCGGAAATAGTCGCGTTTTGACTGGTAGAAATCGGCAATGCCGAGATAGGTTGCCGGGTATTGCAGGTATTCCGCAATTGCCACCTGCTTGGGGGTATCGCAGGAAAAACAGTTAAACTGGTGCACTTTGCGGAATTCCCGCATCAGTTCGGGGCTGCTCACGCAATAGCCCAGTTTCCAGCCGGTACAATGGTAAGCTTTTCCAAAAGAAAAACAGACAAAGCTTCTTTCCAACAGATCGGGATACCGTAACAGGCTGAGATGCGGTTTGCCATCATAGATCAGGTGCTCATATACTTCATCAGACACGACCAATATGGAATGATCCTGCAGAACCGAACGCAGGGCTTCTATATCGGATTCGCTTAATACACTGCCGGTAGGGTTATGCGGACTGTTCAGCACGATCATCCGGGTTTTGCCGGTAATCTTGTTTCGCACTTCCTCCCAGGGAATCGCATAGCCGGGGTATTGCAATGCGATGCGAACGGCAGTAGCGCCATTCAATTCGATATTGGGAATATAGCTGTCATAGGCAGGTTCAAATACGATGACTTCATCTCCCGGGCGAAGCACCGTGGTGAAAGCCGTATACAATGCATAGGTACCGCCGGGGGTAATGGTAATTTGTGTGTCCGGGTTGAGTTCAGACTGATATAGTGAATGGAATTTTTCACACAATCTCTCCCGGAGCAGGGGATAACCATTCATGTGGGTATACTGGTTATACCCCTCCTGCATGGCTTTGGTAGTGAGTTCCACCAGTTGTTCCGGCATGGGGAAATCCGGGAAACCCTGGCCCAGGTTTACGGCTTTGTATTCCATTGCCAACTGGCTCATCACAGTAAAGATGGTAGTGCCTACCTGCGGCAGTTTGGAATTTATCAGGTATTCGGTTGGCATTTTATTTTGCCAGCATACTGGCGAGTCTTTTCAATTCCACTTCAGCGAGCTTGGCCGAATAAGCAAGATTGGCCATTCGGTAGCCTTCATTTTCAAAGCTCTGTTGCGCCTGTTTCACGTCAATGATGGTAGCCTGGCCCAGGTTGAACTGTTGCAGTACCAGGTCCATCAGTTTGATGGACAGCTCATAATTCGCCCGTTCTGTCTCCAACTGAGCCAGGGAGCTTTCATAGGCTTCGAATGTGCGGACCATGCCTGTTTCATTATTCAGGGCAAGATAATCCCGCTGAATAATTGCATTCCGGGTATTGATTGCCGCTACTTTTTCCTGGCGCTTTACCACACCCCCGCTGTAAATGGGAACAGAAAAATTGAATCCGACAAAGGGTCCATAACTCTGGTTGAGCAGGCTGAACCCGGCGGCTGTTTTATTGTTGGAGAAACTGTACCCGGTGGTGGCGCGCAGGGTGGGTGTACGCAGGGTTGCCGTTTCCTTCTCAATCTGCTGATTGATAGCTATCTGGCTATTGGCAGAAGCCAGCAGCGGATTCTGTTGCAGACCGCTTCTTACTGCATCCAGTTTGATGGCCGGATCTACCAGGATGGTATCCTGTATCAGCACCTTGGTATCGGGTTGTACAAAGATCAAATTAAGCAGGTCCGTCTTTGCCTGGGTAATCACCAGTTCCTGGGCCTGTTTTGTCTGGATCAGTGCGTTCAGGTCTACCTGTGCCTGGTACAGGTCGGCATTATTCGCCATCCCGACATTCTTACGTACCTGCAGGATTTCCAGTTTCTTACGGGATACCTCAATGGATTGCTCAATGGTATGCTGATAAAGCTGCTGACGGACCACATCGAAATATTTGGTGATCACCGCTGCCAGGGTATTTTGGATCTGTGCGCTCAATAATTGTTGGTTCTGGGTCTGCAGAATTTCCAGCCGCTTTTTGGTAGCGCTGACTTTACTGCCATTGTACAATACGAAGCTGCCTGTTACCCCAAATGAGAGGCTATTGGAGCCTACATTGGGTCTTTTGGTATTGCGGGTAGGGTCGGAATATTTTTGGTTAACGCTGGTAATCTGTTCATTATCGCTGGCACTGCCTGTTACGGAAGGCAGGCCGCCTGCCACCCCTATATAATTATTGGTTGCACTGATAGAAAGGTTATTCCTGGCTAACTGGATATCATAGCTCTTCTGCAGGGCAGAATCCATGGCATCCTGCAGGGTAAGTTTAAGCTGGCCATGGGCAAATAAACCAGCGCTCAGGGCAATAAGGGTCAGAATTTTTTTCATGCTCAGTGAAATTACCAAAGGCAGCTAGGGGATCTATATTTTTTTGGATGAACGGGCCATCAGCTTACAAAAGTCCCTACATTCATGCCTTCCACCACTTTCAGCAGGTTACCCGGCCGGTTCATATCAAATACAATGATCGGGAGTTTATTTTCCATACAGAGCGTGAAAGCGGTCATATCCATTACTTTCAGGTTCTTACTGATACATTCCTGGAAGCTGATCCGGTCATACTTCACGGCAGCAGGATCTTTTTCCGGGTCAGCAGAATATACCCCGTCTACCCGGGTACCCTTCAGGATCACATCTGCCTTCATTTCAATTGCGCGGAGTGAGCCAGCCGTATCTGTCGTAAAATAAGGATTTCCGGTACCGGCCCCGAAAATCACCACCCTGCCTTTTTCCAGGTGCCGGAGTGCTTTTCTGCGGATATAGGGTTCAGCCACCTGCTCCATGTTGATGGCACTTTGTAATCTGGTGTACACGCCTATTTTTTCCAGCATGGCCTGCATGGCCATGGCATTGATCACCGTAGCGAGCATGCCCATATAATCGCCATGGGCCCTTTCAATACCGCTGTCTGCCTCATTCATACCCCTGTAAATATTGCCGCCACCAATAACAATAGCAACCTGTACACCAAGGTCGGTTACCATTTTGATATCATGCGCATACTGTTCAATTACTTTCGGGTTAAAAGGGTCGCCGTTGGACTGTTCGCCTAACAGGGCTTCTCCGGATAACTTGAGCAGGATACGTTTGAATTTAG
>CAZAOR010000047.1:0-6689 GCA_964486805.1 uncultured Sediminibacterium sp.
GAGTGCCCTGTCGATAGCTGCATCCGGATCGGTGAAGGCCAGATCGAGATATTTTGTTTCGAGCCGTTTCGCTATCCGCCATTTTTCAACTTCCGCCACCAGGCAGGCGCCACCACACATGGTAATCGCCAGCGGTTGGGCGCCACCCATACCACCCAGACCGGCAGTGACACTGAGTGTTCCTTTCAATGATCCCCCGAAGGACTGATCGGCAACAGCGGCAAAAGTTTCATAAGTACCCTGTATGATACCCTGCGAGCCGATATATATCCAGGATCCGGCAGTCATCTGGCCATACATCATCAAGCCTTTCTGTTCCAGTTCGTTGAAATGCGCCCAGTTGGCCCAGTTGGGCACCAGTTGGGCATTGGAGATCAATACACGCGGCGCATCCGGGTGGGTGCGCAGGATAGCGACCGGTTTGCCACTCTGCACCAGGAGACTTTCATCATTTTCCAGCACCTGCAGGGCGGCAATGATCCTGTCTAAACTTTCCATGTTGCGGGCTGCCTTACCCCTGCCCCCGTAAACAATGAGTTCTTCCGGCTTTTCTGCGACCGCCGGGTCGAGATTATTTAACAGCATGCGCAGGGCCGCTTCCTGTATCCAACCTTTACACCGGAGTTGGTTACCCGTAGGCGTACGGTACAGTGCCGGATCAAATTTTCTGGCTGAGGTTTCCATGGCAATCATTTAATCTTTGAGCAAGATACCGAAACAGACCTTATTCCTCTGTCAGCGCTTCGTAGGCAGCCTGTAATTCACTCAGTGCATGCCGGTCGCCCGCTTGACGTGCAGCTTCCATCCCTTTTTCATACCAGGAGATGGCTGTTTCCTTTTCACCGGTTTCTGCCAATAACAAAGCCAGGTGATAGTATGAACCGATATAATCAGGAGAATCTGTGAGAATGGATTCAAACAGTGTACGCGCCTCAGCCCTGTGATTGATTTTCAGGTATTCCAGCGCCAGGGCATGACGCAGGAAATTATCCTCCGGTTGCTGCGCCAGCATTTCTTTCAGTCGGGTCATCCTGTCCATGAGATAAAGATAACCAAGAACAGACGATGAATGAAAAATGAAAGTTGGTGAATATTGCGCAGGGAATGAAGGGTCTTTGCTCAGAACCTTTGCTCCCCGATGATCCCGTTAAACCGTATGAAGGGTCTGCACGACGTTCCGATATTATCGATTAGCTTCTTCCATTTTTCATTTATCATTCTTCATTTCCCACTTCCCCATTTCTTCCTATATTTGCCAATAGTTGTTTATGCAACTATTTAACGATTAAATTTCCTGTATGAAAATTCTTGTTTGTATCAGCAAGACGCCCGATACCACTTCCCGTATCGCCTTCACGGACGGTAATACAAAGTTTGATGAAAACGGGGTGCAATGGATCATCAATCCCTATGATGAATGGTATGCACTGGTTCGGGCGATTGAACTGAAGGAAAAAGCGCCGGATACAGTTATCCACCTGGTCACCGTGGGACTTTCAGATACCGATGCGGTGATACGCAAAGCCCTCGCCCTCGGCGGTGATGAAGCCATCCGCATCAACCTCGATAGCAGTGATTCCTATACGATTGCTGCGCAGATCGCAGAGCAGGCCCGCCAGGGCGGATATGACCTTATTTTTACCGGTAAGGAAACGATTGATGCCAACAGTTCTGCCATTGGCGGTATGCTGGCAGAGATGCTCGATATGCCTTATATCTCATTGGCCACACATTTCGAGACAGACGGTCAGACAGCAACCGTGACCCGCGAGATTGAAGGCGGAGAAGAAATAGACCAGGCTGCACTGCCCCTGGTTGTCAGTTGCCAGAAAGGGGTGGCCGAACAACGCATACCCAATATGCGCGGTATCATGGCGGCACGCACCCGGCCCTTGAAAGTGGTGGAACCCGTTGCTGTTCCGGCACTGACAGCCGTGGTACATTATGAGCTGCCGCCTGCAAAAGCCGGTGTTAAGCTGGTAAGCCCCGACCATGTGGAGGAACTCGTACGCCTCCTGCACGAAGAAGCCAAAGTGATTTAAGCATTCAACTTACTCAATTAAAAGAAAAAAAATGCCTGTTCTCATATTCGCCGACCAGACAGAAGGTCAATTGAAAAAAGCCGCATTTGAAGCGCTTTCCTATGGCGCCGCCCTCGCGGCACAAACCGGCACCACTGCTGAAGCCCTGGTATTGGGTGCTACCAAGGAAGACTTATCTGCCCTGGGCAAATACGGTATTGCGAAAGTGTATCATATTGCTGCTGAAAGCCTGGATACATTAGATGCCGGCGTGTATGCGCAGTTGATTGCCGGTGCAGCCGGAACCGCCGGTGCAGATGTGTTGGTTTTTGCACATAACCAAACCGGCAAGGCTGTTGCACCTCGGGTAGCGGTCCGCCTTCAGGCAGGGCTGGTAGCAGGGGCCTGCGCGCTTCCAGATACTTCCACGGGATTTGTGGTACGAAAAACCGTTTTTTCAGGTAAGGCATTTGCCGATGTGCAAGTGCTGTCCGATAAAAAAGTCATCTCCGTCAATCCCAATAGTTTTGCCCCCAGAACCATGGATGGCATTGCGTCTGTTCAGGCGCTTTCCCCGGAACTGCCCGCCGGGAAAGTCAGATTGAAAGAAGTACAGAAAGTAAGTGGCGAAGTGCCGCTCACAGAAGCTGATATCGTTGTCAGTGGCGGCCGCGGTTTTAAAGGACCCGAAAACTGGGGCATCCTGCTGGATCTGGCAAAAGTATTACATGCAGCTACCGCCTGCAGCCGGCCGGTAGCCGATGCCGACTGGCGTCCGCATCATGAACATGTTGGACAAACCGGCATTCAGATTGCACCGAATCTGTACATCGCTATTGGCATCTCAGGCGCCATCCAGCATCTGGCGGGCGTTAACCGCAGTAAAACCATTGTCGTGATCAACAAAGAGCCGGAAGCCCCTTTCTTTAAAGCGGCAGACTATGGGATCGTAGGCGATCTTTTTGAAGTGGTGCCCAAGCTCACCGCGGCCATCCGTCAACTGAAAGCATCGGAATAACTGATCAGGGCTGTTGACTCAGCGCCAGAAAATCTTCCCGTATCGGGTGGAAAACATCCAGGAGTTTACAATCAGTGATGGCCATGCCCGAATGCGGCACATTGGACGGGATCACGATCACGGTACCCGGACCGAAACGAATCGGCTCACCATCCAGCGTTAACTGGAACTCCCCTTCCAGCACATGCGCTACCTGCTCCTGCGGATGCCGGTGTTCCGGCAGCGATGCACCCGCCCTTACTTCCAGGTAAGAGAAAGTCATATTGGGCGTATGGATAAAACGGGCCATGAATCCCGGCGACATCTCTCTCTGCTTAATATCCTTCAATTCAATCCTGGGCATATTTTTTTGCAGGAAAGATAAGACTAAGCGCCTGTTTAAAATTCATCTTACAGCTCTTTTAAAATAATAAAAAAAATAATATAATACCTGGCCCTGCTTATATTCCGTTCTGCTGCGGGTACCGGAAAAATCCCAGCCGGGTTTTGGCATGCCAAAAGCTAATCCAGTAGGCACTTTACAGGTATCATTCCCACACCATTCCCACATCATTCCCACATCATCACCACATATATGTGGGAATGATGTGGCTTTACTGTGTGTTTCCTGTGGTGATAAACTGGTCATAATCCGGTAAAGCCTTTGTCTCATCAAAAGACTGGGTTAGCCGGGGAAGGGTAAATTGCGCCTATGTGTGTGCCTGTCAAAGCTTGTCGGCCTCAAAAAAGGCGGTATTGGGTAAGGATCAGTCCTTTTCATACATATATACAAAATATATAGCATGTTTTATTTTGGCAAGGCGCTGACCGGGCGGGTATCAAAAATGCCGGCGTTTACGCCGGCATGACGGTTGCGATGCTGAAAATTTACTTGGCGAAAAGATGGACTGCGATCTCGACGTCTTTTGCTACGGCCCCGATCCCATAGTTCAGGCCGAACAGGGTTCTGTCGAGCGGAAAAAAGGCCTGGGCAAAAAATCCCTTTTCATCCGCATTCCTGATTTTAACCGGAAAACTCACAGGCAGGGTAATGCCTTTGAGGGTGAAATTACCGCTTACTTCGGCGTTGCTTTCATCCGTATACTTAACCGCCGTAATCGTATAAGTCGCTTCCCGAAACTGATCGGCCTGGAAGAAATCCGCCGTTTTCAGGTGCCCGGCCAACCTGTCTCCGCCCCCGGCATCCGTTACTTTGAGATTGGCGACATCAATCACAAAACTGCCGCCGGACAATTTCCCGTCAGTTAATATAATTTGTCCTGTTTTCAAGGGAAAATATCCGGTATGAAAATCATTTTTCTTGGAGCCGATCCAGTCAACACGACTCTTTTCGGTATTCACCGTGAGGGTATTTACTGTTTGCTCCCGATCCGGGAACCGGAAAGCCGTAGCAAGAACCAACAGCAAAAAAGACATGCAGGCAGTGGTTATTCTTTTCATTTGCGTAAAATTTTCGACAAAATAAATCTATTTCAATGTTTAAACAATTAATTTAGTAAACTGTTAGCATTTGCGATTCGCGTATCTTTGCAAAAATTTTTTTTCCGCATGAACCTCCACGAATACCAAGCCAAAGAATTATTAAAGAAATACAATGTCCCGGTGCAGGAAGGCATTGCTGTGGATACGGTAATGGCTGCAGAAGAAGCCTATCGTCAGATCAAAACACAAACCGGCAATAATTTTGCCGTAGTGAAGGCACAGATTCATGCCGGTGGGCGCGGGAAGGGGAAGATTGCAGGTTCTGAACAACGAGGGGTGGCTGTGGGCAAAAGCCTGGAAGATATCAGTTCTATTGCCAAGAATATCCTGGGGGGCACCCTGGTAACTGTGCAGACTGGTCCTGCGGGGAAAAAAGTGAATAAAATATTGATTGCCCAGGATGTATATTATCCGGGCCCGAACCCGGTGAAAGAGTTTTACCTCTCGATCCTGATGGATCGCGCTAAGGGAATGAATGTTGTCATGTACAGCACAGAGGGCGGAATGGATATAGAGGAAGTAGCGCATAAAACCCCGGAAAAAATCTTCAAGGAATGGGTACATCCGGGCGGTGGCTTATTGGGATTCCAGGCCCGCAAGATTGCTTTCAATTTAGGACTGAGTGGAGAAGCATTCAAAAGCTGTGTGAAATTCGTTACCAGCCTGTACAATGCCTATGTGGGGCTTGACTGCAGCATGCTGGAGATCAACCCGCTGTTCAAAACCAGCGATGACAAGATCATTGCCGTTGACTGTAAAATGAATATTGACGAGAATGCCCTGATGCGTCATTCCGATATTGCAGCGCTCCGGGATGTAACGGAAGAAGATCCCACAGAAGTGGAAGCAGGCCAATACAATCTGAACTTTGTAAAACTGGATGGAAATGTGGGTTGTATGGTAAACGGAGCCGGCTTGGCCATGGCCACCATGGATATGATTAAGCTGAGCGGCGGTGAGCCCGCGAACTTCCTGGATGTAGGCGGCACAGCCAACGCGCAAACGGTGGAAGCCGGATTCCGCATTATCCTGAAGGACCCGAATGTAAAAGCCATCCTGATCAATATCTTCGGAGGCATCGTGCGCTGCGACCGTGTGGCTGCCGGTGTGATTGAAGCTTTCAATAAACTGGGCAATATCCATATCCCGATCATTGTTCGGCTGCAAGGAACCAACGCGGAAGAAGCCAAAAAACTGATCGACGAAAGCGGTTTGAAGGTAGAATCAGCCATCCTGCTGAGTGAAGCAGCAGAACTCGTGAAAAAAGCCGTTGCCTGATCAAGAACTGAAAGGTTAATCCTCAATGGTCAATCAACTGCGCCTTTGCATACCGGAGTGCGTATCAAACAAATAATGCCTGCATGACCGATGAGGTGAGTAAACTGGTTCTGATGCATGAAAAGCGAAGATCAAAGCCTCTGTTCCCATATTTATCCATCAACATCAACGGGCCGTACTTCTGCAATGGCACTGAATGCGTAATGTGTACCGGTTTTCACTTCAATACATTCAAACCGCTTCCTGCGCAGGGGGCCTTTCCTGAATAGTCTGCCCTTCTCTGTCTGAAATAAGGCACCCGGAGGAAGATCGGCAAGATGGATGACACCGGGTTTTCTTTCACGGTCGTACCGTCTGAGTACCAGCAGCAATTCGGTTTCTCCATTGGCTGTTGCAGCCGGATTCCGGATCGTTTTCTGGAGTACTTTACGGATATCCTCCGGGAAGACATCTGTTGCCTGCACGAAATCCAGCAGCAGTGTCCCGTATTCCTGTTTCCATTCACTGCCATGCGCTTCTACCCGGCCGCCGTATTTTTCAAAAACCAGCAGATGGGCCAGTTCATGCAACAAGGTTAACAGGAATTCAAAAGGGTTCAGATCACCATTGATGCTGATGCGATGATTTTTACCCCAGCCTGGATGACGATAATCGCCCAGAACCGATCTGCGTTTGCGCGTGATGCTGAGATGTACTTTGTACTGATGCAGGTAACCAACCACCCGGGTGAAACTGCCGGCCGGCAGATAACGGGACAAAGCCTGCATAGGATGTTCGTCAAATGCCATAGCTCATTGCTTCCTGCCTAATTGCAGTGAAATACGTGTTTCAATCCAGGTATACACGATATACAAAGCCATCCCTCCGAAAACCGCCCGCACACTGCGTGA
>CAZAOR010000048.1:0-2907 GCA_964486805.1 uncultured Sediminibacterium sp.
GACATATGCAAGGGTGAAACTATTCGCTCTGGAATAGCTCTTTTTTTTTAGAATTACGCTTTCAGGCTAAAGGTTGCAAATTATATTGAGTCGATACACTCTCCAATAATAAAAAGTGTACCCACTTTTGTACCCACTAAAACTAAATCGCCTCGTAAATATTTGATTTACAAGGCGATAGTTGTTTTAAATGTAGCTCGTAGGGGGTTACTTTGTTAAAGAAAATCTCACCAGTTCTGACCTTGAACGGTAAGGAAAAACTGCCCGGAAGTCTGGTAACCAGCGTTCCCAGACTCAAAGGCCCAAAAATCTCACCGTGCTTGGTTAGTTGCAGCAACAATAAGCGCGTGTAATTATGCGTATTATAGAAGCCCTGTTTCGCAAGCATAGTTTTTAATGGCTTAATAGATTTTTTTAAGCTCCTCGCGTCTTGCGTTAAGCTTACTGTTAATCAGCACCTCAGTAACTTTATTCCAGTCGGCAATCTCTGCATTATTACTGGCAGCGAATTCCTGGGTCATTTGAATTGCGCGGCCAGCCAGATTATTAATTGTACCTTCATCCAGATTCGGCGAATTAACCGATACCGTGATACTATTAAAGTCAGGCTGATAAATTCTCATGTTGCTGGATGAACTAAACCCATAAGTCGGAGGCCTATGCTGTAATAGCTCGTGACTGCCTGTTACGGTATATTTTACATCCACAATATTAATTCGAGGACTGCCTCCGGTAAAGCTGTTAAAGTATGGGTTCGGCACATTCTCATGGTGAACAACCTTAGGAGGGTCGGGAAAACTAATTGCCGTTAATAGAATCGCACCTTTAATCCTTTTAGTAGTTTTCTCAAAGGCCTCATCAGTGCGTACATCGTCAATAGATAAATTCAAAATTTCCTCATCTATTCCCTTTCTCCTGTTGTTTAGAAAGGTCGAAATGTCGCCCAACTGCGACGGTGAGTAATAAGTGCTTTCCATTATAATAATTATACTTTAAAGGACATACAAAGTTATGCTTGCCATTCAATAACGCCGCTTTTCTTATCTACATTTTTACACATTTCTTTTTTGATTTCGTAATCAGCCTCGAACTCGGCGGCAGCGAATTTGGGCTTGTACTCGCCCTTAGAAACTGAGGTAAGCTGTAATATCTGCTTATCCTGAACATCGCTCTTGAACGCCACATTATATGAGTTGACCTCCTTTACGCTGCGGTAAACTAACCCGGCCCGGTGGTCCAGACAAAAGTTAGCGTAGGCCGTAGTAATCATGTAAGACGTATTCTGCGGGTTACGGTATTTGTCGTTCATGAAGGCGAAGTATAGGTCCGTTACTATCTTCCGCTCCTTCGATGCCTGGGCCATCTCCGCATCGTAGAGGCCGCCGAAGCTATGCTCATACTGGTGCTTGCGGTTGTCGGGGTACGGCTGAATTACAAATGCGACCTCGGTGTCTTCCGTAACCATCCATTCTCCTATCGTTGCAATCAGCGTCTTTCCCTGGTCATCGGGACGCTTGGTTTCCATGATGGAGGTAAACTCGCATTCCGCAGCGTAAAATAGTGATTGCTCTTTCTCGTTGCACCGCCCGAAGTCCAGAATGTTGTGCTTGTCATGGCGATAGCCGATTTGACTTGCATTGTTGAACTTGATGTCGTACTCACCATCGCGGTGAATTCGGCAACGGTATAGCTTCTTACCCTTGGGTATTTGTGCGGTGAAATATATTCCCGTAGTTTTTTCGTTGATAATTGATTTCTTGATGTCTTCGTAATTGCCCTTCTTATTCAGGTCGTCCAGAACCCTGACGAACATATTAATACCTTCAACCCCCTGCATACTTACCATGTGACATGATTTTATTGCCCGCAAAGAAAAGAAGTATTCGTCAAAGCACAATTAAGGACGTTTTATGCCAATCAGCATAGCCATGTCCTATGGAATTTATTTTTGTGTCCTGAGCAAACTGGCGTTGACAGCCACAACTACTGTACTAAGGCTCATTAACACTGCCCCCATTGCCGGGCTAAGCATCACTCCAAATTTGAACAGAACCCCGGCCGCCAGTGGAAGTGCGACTACATTGTAGCCCGTTGCCCAAACAAGATTTTGAATCATTTTCCTGTACGTGGCCTTGCCGAACAGAATTAGCCCGACAATATCTCTTGGGTTACTGTTCACGAGAACTATCCCCGCCGTCTCCGCCGCAATGTCGCTCCCGCTGGCCACAGCAATGCCAATGTTTGCCTGAGCTAAGGCAGGTGCGTCATTCACACCGTCACCGGTCATGGCAACGAACTCTCCCTTCCACTGTAGGTCCTTTATCTTCTCTAATTTCTGATGAGGCAATACCTCGGCTATGAATCCATCCATTTTTAGAATCTCGCTCACACTTCTTGCCACAGCGTTGTTATCTCCTGTCAACAGTACAGACTTTATTTGGTTCCGGTGCAATGTTTCTATGGCCTCTGCTGATTCCGGCCTGATAATATCCGAAATCGAAATGGACCCAATTGGCAGGCCGTCAACCAAAACAAATACTACAGTTTCCATCCCGTTTCCAGCGTGGTTCTCCGGAAGTTGTATCCCTTTATCTTGCAAATAACCAGGACTAACTACCATTACATTTTTGCCATCTACGAGAGCCTCAACGCCCCTTCCAGTTATTGCCTTAAAGTTGGTAGCAGCGGGAATCTTAATGTTAAGCTCTTTGGCTTTCTCCATGATGCCGGTGGCGATGGGGTGTTCAGAAGTTTGCTCCAAGCCTGCGGCAAGACGAACTATCTCCATTTCCGTCGTGCCCGGTGCGAAGGCGGTAATTTTGCTCACAAGGAATTTTCCTATGGTTAGTGTTCCTGTCTTATCGAATACCACCGTCGTAATTTTCCGGGAATCTTCAAATGCCGTTC
>CAZAOR010000049.1:0-3396 GCA_964486805.1 uncultured Sediminibacterium sp.
CGCTTTACTACGGATTATTTGGTGAATGTGCTGCGCGGCAATATGACCCCGCAGATACAGTTATACCGGCACGATACCCTCCCCGTTTTTGGTTCCGGGAAAGAGAAAGAAGCTTATTTCTGGAGCAGCCTGATCAGGCAGATGCTGCTATCCAACCTCCTGAAAAAAGATATCGAAGAATACGGTTTGCTGAAACTGACCGAGAAAGGCCATAAGTTCCTGAAAAAACCGGCCAGGTTTGAAATCGTGCTGAACAACCAGTTTGAGGAAGCCCAGTTTGACGAAGATGAGGAACAGGGTACGCAGACTGCTGCCGCAGCAGATGAAAGGCTGTTTGAAATGCTGAAAGAGCTGCGTCAGAAAGAAGCGAAACGTAAATCACTGCCCCCTTTCGTGATCTTCCTGGAAAACTCCCTCCAGGATATGGCCACGATCTATCCGACCACCTTGCAGGAGCTGGAAAAATGCCAGGGTGTAAGTAAAGGGAAGGCCCTGAAGTATGGCCGGCCTTTTGTGGACCTGATTGCAAAATATGTAGAGGAAAACGATATTGAAAAGCCGGACGATTTTGTGATGAAATCCGTGGCTAATAAAGGGAATAACAAGATTTACATCATTCAGAATGTAGACAAGAAAATTCCCCTGGAAACCATTGCGCGTAATAAAGACCTGCGCCTGAATGAACTGCTGGAAGAAATGGAGACCATTGCAGCCAGCGGCACCAAGCTCAACCTCGATTATGCCATTGATGAGTGGCTGGATGAATATGACCAGGAAGAGATCATTGATTATTTCAAAAACTGTGAAACATCCTCCCTCCAGGTAGCACAGGAAGAGCTAAGCGATAATAACTACAATTGGGAACAGCTCAAGATCATGCGGATCAAGTTCCTGAGTGTTTATGGAAATTGATCTCTAAAACCCCGTTTTTTCCCCGCATATAGGTCCGGGGTTTTCCCCGTATTTTTCGTTTTTAGCGGATTATTGGCATTATCCTTGCAATATTTGAGCAGCGATATCAACCGGTGTGGTGTCTTCTTTATCCCGGTCTTGTGTGCGCGATAAAAATTCAAGATATGTTCATTCAGCATTTGCAACCAGGCCTGGTAGATAAGTTGAGCTATGTAACAGTTTTATCTGATACCAATGGCCGGCTTACGATGAAGGTGCTGGATACGGAAGGGCGTATTGCAAAAACGCTCACAGCTATGGTACGGGCAGGGCGCCAGCAATTGGAATTGCCGATGGAGGACCTGCATAGCGGCGCTTATGTATTGAATGCATTCAGCGGCGGACATTTTATCAAGTCATTCCGCTTTCAGAAACAGTAGCCATTTTTCAATTGGGGGTAATAATAGGGGTCTCGTTCTCAGCGAGGCCCTTTTTTTGTGCATAGGCTTTCAGTCTGACAGACAGGTTATCCCGGATATTCCGGTAAAACAGGTTCAGGTCGGCGATATGGTAATTACGGGTCCGGTACAGAAAACTGCCGAAGAAATGCAACCGGCCGGTCCACAGAACGCCCTGGTGGATACGTGCGCCTGTTACATGGGGGTGTAAGCGGTTAAAATTCAGCAGTATGCTGCCTTCATTCCGGGAACGGTCAACGAAAACCGTACTGTCTGTCCAGCTGATCGGGTTGGTAACCAGGGCTGAATCTTTTTCGGTTTGGATATAATCCGGCAGGTAGCCTTCCCGCAGGGTTCGCCAACTGCATACACAGCCGGTTTCCCCGGGTGTCTGGCAGAGGGGGATCTGGGTAAAATAATCCTTTGGCAGGCCCATACCTGCGAGGTAGGCGGCTACTAATTGCCGGGAAAGCGGTTTGCCGTCAAAAAACTCTTTCAACAACCTTAGAGCATGTGTGGTACCCTGGCTATGTGCGGCAAGGATGATGGGGCGGCCATGGTTTTCGTGTTGCAGATAATACAAAAAGGCGGCACGAACATCGGCATAAGCGGTATCGAAAGCAGCGGCGGCTGCAGCGCTGTCGGCGGCTGTTTTTGGGAAATAGGCATAATAATTGGCCTGGCGGTAGCGGGGCGCAAAAACCCGGCCTGCGGCGTTAAACACGCTGGCCTGGTAAAGGATGCTGCTGTAGTCGGTTTTAGCCGCCAGTTGCGGATCGCGGATATCGGCGTTCCAGCCTTCGGGCATGTTTCTATCGAGATAGGTAGTGGGATGGATGAAGAAAATATCGGCAGCAGTATCCTGGCGATAGGTGTCACGGAGCGGCTTCGGTACGCTGTCGGAAGGATCGTGAAAATGCGGGGAGGCAGCCCAGAAAGCTGGTTGGCTGTAATCGGGGATACTGTCTTGCACAGGAAAATGGTAACGGGAGATATATTGCCGGTAGCCCCGGTTACAGGCACAGGTCAGCGCCAAAAAGCAGATCAGCGGGGGCAGCATTTTCATTGTATAAAGTTGGGAAAACATCCTGATTAAAAAACAGGCTTCAATTTTCCGATCAATCTGTACATCCGTACCGAAGTTCCTTCGCGATCTTTTTTTGCGGGTGGCGAATACCCGGGTCAGGTATGGGTTATATAGGGATAGAACCCCTATCGCAGTCGGGTGGCAGCAGGTTGATACCCGGACTTAAACCGGACCTGAACCAGACCTGATGGTGTGTGTTTGCGCAATGTAACCACATTCTCCATAAGCCGGTTGCTGCCGATATGGCTATTGCTTACCTGCCTGCGGGCTTAGGTTAAACTGCGAGGACTTTGGGAAAACTGAACATGCCCAGATAATATAAAGACAGGGTTATTTGCTGCAAATGCTGCATCTGCACGCTTGTTTTTCTGGTAACAGAACAGGAACAATTCCGCTATTCCTTTGCTGCAGGGCAGTTGATAAATTACCCTTGTATGTTCAGTTATTGACAATATGCTGTAACAGTGGTTAGTTTTGTATTTTCCAGGCGGATTTGAAGGATCCGATTGTTTTACCAAACCAAGAAAATATGTCAATCCCAGTAGTGGATCTTGCGGAATTCAGGAGCGGTGACCCGGCTCGCAAAGCGGCTTTCGTACAGTCGCTCGGAAAAGCTTACGAAGAAGTCGGCTTTGTTGCCGTGAAAAATCACGGGATCCCGGATGAACTGATCGCCAAGCAATATGAATATGTGCAACAGTTTTTTTCCCTTCCCTTAGAGAAGAAACTGCAGTATGAAATACCCGGCCTTGCGGGTCAGCGCGGCTATACCAGTTTTGGCCGGGAGCATGCCAAGGGAAGCGAAGCACCCGATCTCAAAGAGTTTTTTCAATACGGTCAAACGGTGGAGGACGGCGATGCCATTGCGGCAGAATACCCGGATAATGTTTCCGTAAAAGAACTGGCGCCTTTTAATGAAACCCTGTTCCGCGCTTACCGGACTTTTGAGAACAGCGGCCG
>CAZAOR010000050.1:0-3679 GCA_964486805.1 uncultured Sediminibacterium sp.
TATCTGCGCCGATATAGATGCGGCATTCAATGATGTAGCTTCCCTCCGCGGCAATATCGCACAGATCGCCGGGGAACTGGGTTACTGGATTGGCGCGGCCGGTACACACCCCTTCAGCCATTGGGAAACCCAATTGATCACCGATCACGCCCGGTACAATGAAATTGTAAATGAATTACAGGAAGCCGCCCGCAGTAATCTTATTTTCGGCCTGCATGTGCATGTTGGTATGGAAGACCGCCGGATGGCGATCCATATCGCCAATACTGCCCGGTATTTTCTGCCCCATGTTTATGCGCTCAGTACCAACTCTCCCTTCTGGGAAGGCCGGCAAACCGGCTATAAATCTTTCCGGACCAAGGTTTTTGATAAGTTCCCGCGCACCGGAATTCCCGATTTCTTTGAAAATATCGAAGCGTATGAAAACTATGTGAACCTGCTGATCAAGACCAATTGTATCGATAATGCCAAAAAAATATGGTGGGACCTTCGTGTGCATCCTTTCTTCAATACGGTTGAATTCCGTATTTGTGATGTACCCATGACTATCCAGGAAACGATCACCATCGCCGCCCTTTTCCAGGCTATCTGCGCCAAAATTTACAAGCTCAGGGGGCAGAACCTGAATTTTATGATCTATCAGCGCTCACTCATCAACGAAAATAAATGGCGGGCCAGCAGGTACGGAATTGACGGCACCCTCATTGATTTCGGGAAAGAAACAGAAGTCAATACCCGCTCCCTCATCTATGAGTTACTGGATTTTGTGGACGATGTGGTAGATGAACTCGGCAGCCGGCATATCATCCAATATGTGACCCGGATTTTTGACACCGGTACGGGAGCCGACCGGCAACTGCAGGTTTACCGGGAAACCGGCAGCCTGGTATCGGTGGTGGATTATATCCACGATCAATTTTTAAAAGTTTGATATTCAATCTATTATTTAAAATTAAGGCCCTGATTTCCCGGCTTAAACCGAATTTTAATCCGTTAAAAAAAACGAAAACTGGGGCAACATCCTAACTTGCCTTTGTATCTACCTTATTGTCATAAAATCTAAACACTCCCCAGGTGACTGACGAGTATGAACTGATCCAGGGCTGCATCAGGCAGGATTCCCGTAGTCAACGCGTGCTGTTTGACCGGTATGCCGGTAAAATGATGGGGGTATGCCTGCGGTATGCCAACGATTCCATGGAAGCGGAAGACATGCTGCAGGACGCTTTCATCAAAGTGTTCCAATATATCGGGCAGTTTAAATTCGAAGGAGCTTTTGAAGGCTGGATACGCCGGATCGTTGTAAATACCGCCATCCGCCACCTGGAAAAAAAGAAACTGCACTTCAAGGATATCGATGAAAATGGCCCGCAAACGCCCCAGATTGATGCACAGGCCTATACCCAGTTAAACCAGGCTGAACTGCTGAAGCTTATCAGCCAGTTACCAGAAGGATACCGGCTGGTATTCAACCTGAACGCTATAGAAGGATATAGTCACGAGGAAATAGCAGAGATGCTGCATATACAGCCTGGTACCAGCAGGAGCCAGTTAGTGAAAGCGCGGAAAATGCTGCAACATCAAATCTTACAATTACAAAAAGTTGCTGTATAGAATGACCGATAACCAATTTGATAAGTTCGTCAACGATAAACTCAGCGACTATGCCGCACCCATTCCGGCTGGCCTCTGGGAAAAAGTGGCGGAAGGTCAATTTGATCAGTTTGTTGGTCAGCAATTACGGGAAGCAACGGCGCCCGTACCGGATGGTTTGTTTGATAAAATACTGGATACCCGGTTCGACCGGTTCGTTGCAAATACCTTGCAGGATGCAGAAGCGCCCGTGCCAGACGGGCTCTGGGATCGCATTCAGGATGGGCAATTTGACAGTTTTGTAGGGGATGCCGTTCAGGAATATGAAGCACCGGTACCGGAAGGGCTCTGGGATAAGATCAAACCTACGGAAGAAGAGGATCGTCCGGTTGCCTGGCTTTGGTTCCGCTATCCGGCAGCAGCGATTTTTATTTTGGCAGCCCTGCTGGGAGGAGCGGCCGGCACCTATTATTTCCTGCAACACCAGCAATCCCGCCGATCAGTACCTGCATCTGCTTCAACAGTAGCAAACCAGTCTAAACTTGCGGTACCTGCAACCCCTTCCCTCGCGCCGGAAGCTGGCGGTAAGCAAACACCCGGTGAGGCAGCAGCTTCTCCTGCCAATACTGTTAAGAACCCGGATAAATTGCCTGCCACTGTTCCTGTAACTGCTAATGAGCAGACATCACCCGGGTCGAACGCGAGTTCCAACCGCTATCCCGTGACGGCATCTGGAAATTCTTCCGGTTCAATTACCCTCAAACCGGCTGCATCCGAGCATTTGCCGAAATACCAGCCATCCCATACCGGCACCCATCCGGAGCCGTTGAGTCTGGCAAATACAGGGGATGGTTCTTCCTCCGATCTGGCTGATCTTTCCTATCCGGACCAGGTATTTTTGCCCGGCCATACCTTATCATTGACCAGTGCACACAAAGGTTATAGCATGGATCTGGTGGATATTGCAGGTCCGAATCCCCACCATGCCAGTTCCCTGAATAATGTCATCATCTGTCCTACCGACAGAAAATACCACAATACCGACTGGTACCTGGAAACCTATGTTTCCCCCGAACTTAGCTTTAAGTCGGTCAGCAATGTTTCCGCTACCCCGCAATACCTGGCCCGCAAGGACAGCAGTGAATCCCAACGGATCGGGTTTACTGCCGGTGTTCGTCTCGTAAAGCCTTTAACCGATAATATCCTGCTGAAAACCGGTTTGCAATATTCCCAGATCAACCAGAAATATGTGTACCGCACCGAAAATGAAGTAAAGACTACCACGGTTGTTACGGTACGTACGATTATCCGGGCACCGGGAGATACCGTGATTGTAAAGGATACCAGTGTACTGCAGACCATTGGTTACCGGAACAATGTAGTTGCCAACCACTTCAAAAGCTTTGATATTCCACTGACAATTGGATACCAGTTTGGCAATGAAGACCTGACATTCGGTATTAATGCCGGGGTGCTTTTCAATATCAGTTCCTGGTACCAGGGCGTGATCCTGGACACTTCACTCGCAACGGTGAACCTGAATAAAACCGGGAATATGCAGTATAAGACAAAACTGGGGCTGGGATTATATGGAGGCATTAGTGTGGTGAAGTCATTGGGAGATGACCTGAGCCTGTTTTTTGAGCCCTATTTCCGTTATAACCTTTCCAATATGACAACTGATCAGGCGCCTTACCGGCAAAAATTCACCCTGGGCGGGCTATCGATTGGTTTACGATGGAACTTAAACCGCCAGTAAAGCAGCGTGCTGGCATTTGCCGGTATCTTCTTCACTGTACAATTGAAGGAATGATGATGAAAAAAACGCTATACTTTTTGATCTTATCGGTCAGTCTGCTTTTTACGGCATGTAAGAAGGAGTTCTCCGATAATTTCAATGCGTATACCAATCATCCCCTGAATGATACTGTCTGGGTACGCAACCAACCTAACTCAGCTTCTTTGTTTGATCTGATAGAAGATGTTGTACCGCAAAAACTGCTTACCGACTCTTTTGATGTCAATCAGGCCGACACCGTCCGTTTTGGAGACAGTATTCAAGTCATTCTCCCGGCCGGAGCCTTTA
>CAZAOR010000051.1:0-2958 GCA_964486805.1 uncultured Sediminibacterium sp.
ATCAGCTTTACCTCCACGTGCATACATGTAAAACAAAGCAGCGAGTGAACCGGCGCCACCTGCCAGCATGGTGTTTACGGCAATCACACCGATCCGCAAATCACTGCCTGCCAGTGTAGAGCCGGGGTTAAAGCCAAACCAACCGAAGGCAAGGATGAAAGTACCAATGATCGCCATCGGGATATTATGTCCGGGTATAGTATTAACAGATCCGTCTTTGCCGTATTTGCCAACCCTTGGTCCGATAACGATGGCACCTGCCAGGGCCGCCACACCTCCAACCATGTGTACCACAGATGATCCTGCAAAATCCACATGGCCATGGCCCAATCCAGCGTTCACGCCGAGTGCAGACAGCCAGCCGCCGCCCCATACCCAGTTACCATAAATGGGATATACGAACATGGAGATGAAGAATCCGTAAATGACAAAGGATTTGAGGGTCCATCTTTCCGCCATGGCACCCGTGGGGATGGTAGCCGTTGTATCCATGAAAACCATTTGGAACAGGAATAAAGTGAATACACCTACATCATATACTTTGCTGTTCAGGAAGAAACCGGCTTTGCCGAGAATATTCCAGTCGTGACCAAAAAGATGTACGCTGACCACTTGCGGAATCACTCCGGGAGCGCCACCCAGTGCAGCCACATTCAGGCCGTTTCCGAACATGAAAGCGAAACCACAGATCCAGAACCCGATCATACCGATGGCATAGATCAGGAAGTTCATACACATTGTGTGGGCAACGTTTTTCTTTTGGGTGAAACCGGTTTCTACCATGGCGAAGCCCGCCTGCATGAACATCACCAGAAACCCGGTGATCAGTGTCCACATGATATTGATGGCAATTTTGTTGTGCCCGTCTGCATTGCCGATGACATTCACAGCGCTCACCACTTTATTCAGGGTAGTGTCGCGGGTTGCGGCAACGGTGTCAATACCGAGGTCTTTGATCGTACCGGTTACGGCGCCGGTGGCATCTTGTGCCATGGCACCCATCGGAACAGCCGTCACCAGCATGAGCAGCATCATCAGGGCGGCCAGAGCAGATCGGGACCTGATTTTTAAATTTCGTACTGTTTTCATGTTTTTGTGTTTTGGATTGAGGGATGGGGGAGTTTAGAATTTATATACTGCAGCAAGGATAAAGCTGCCGGTACTTTTGGAAGCAGTACCATCTCCTTTGGTGAAAATGGCGCCTTTTGCATTATCCAGCCGGAACTCCGGGATGATAGTCAGGTTATCTACTTTTACATTGGCAGATAAGGTGGTGGCGAAAATCTTATTGCCGGCATTGGCGCCGGAAATGATGAGCGGATTGAGTTTCCGGTCATCAAAATAATCTGCACGCAGGGTTAATCCGAATAGGCTGGTAGGGTCCAGATTCAGGTACAGGGTATGGGCTTTCCAGCTTGAGTTAGTTCCCCCTTGGCTGGTGGTATTCAAAGTTCCGTCATAGCCGATATTGAATTTACTGGTCACTACCCCGGTAACAACCAGGTCAAACTGGCTGATGCCGGTTCCCCCCTGGAAATTCAGGTAAGCTTTGAGTTTGTCATTCTTGGTACCCGTGCTGAATTGAGCAATGAACATTTTAACACTGGTAGGTGCACTCACATAATCAGTAGGATTGGCAACGCCTAACATAAGGGCGCTTTTGCCGCCCAGCGAGATGTCTGCTTTCACACCCGTGTGTGAGAAAGGACCATAGGAAAAACCGTAGGACATACTGTAGTTCCGGTTGGAATAGGCATCTAATAGTTCATACCCGATATGCGTTGCCCATTTGCCAATGGTGAATTTCACCTTATCGGATGCAGCAAAGCTTACATAGGCCTGCTTCACTGCAGATAGGGTGGTATTCGGTTCATTGTAAGAGAATTCCTGGGCTCTTCTGCCGAACCCCAGGTCTACAGTTGCGCTCACCTTCCCAACACTGTGGTCAACCCGGAGTGAAGCCATTCCCAGTTCAAAGGAATTATTGGAGTTGGTAAAACTGGTGTAATTGTTCGTGCCCCCGGGCGGGTTATTGAAATTGTACCGGTAATAAGCGTCCACCGAGCCGGTAAAAGTAGTGGTGGATTTTTTGCTGGAATCTGATTGGGCACTGGCCGTTCCGAAGAGTCCCAAAATTCCGATACATGCGAAAATTTTGCGTAACATTGCAATGGGTTTTATGATTAACAAATAGGTACAGCCGACAACTTGGTCAGAAGTTTTCATATGGCTGTACCTTATTTTTTTGATGAAGGTGGCATCAGTGAGCCTGGATACAACCGGTCAGGGTTGGCGCTTCGTTAGCAGTTTCCAGGTTCTTATATGTTGAGCAACAGGCCGGACGAATCAGGCGTATTGCGGGGTTCTGCCGTACTTCTCATCATGCTGCGATGCATCAAGACCAACTTCCTCCTCTTCTGAGCTTACCCGCAGCGGTAAAATGAAATTGATGAACTTGAAGATAAGCCAGG
The DNA here is from genome assembly GCA_964486805.1 of uncultured Sediminibacterium sp. Classification (GTDB taxonomy): domain Bacteria; phylum Bacteroidota; class Bacteroidia; order Chitinophagales; family Chitinophagaceae; genus Sediminibacterium. The sequence continues at coordinate 2,472 of CAZAOR010000051.1, forward strand.
ATACTGTAAAGCTATAAACAATTACGAGGAACAAGGCTTTTAACTGGGTCAGCAGGAAAGCCGGATTACCATAGAAAAGGCCGTCATTTCCTCCTGCATTCACAGATTTGGTTGCAAAAATACCCGTCATGATCATACCCACCATCCCGCCTAATCCATGACAGGGGAACACATCGAGGGTGTCATCCAGTGTTGATTTGCTTTTATAATACACCGCCAAGTTAGAGATGATGGAGGCAATGACGCCAATGAAAATACTCTGTGGAATGGCCACAAAACCTGCTGCCGGTGTGATAGCGACCAATCCCACAACGGCGCCGATGCAAAAACCAAGTACAGAAGGTTTCTTCCCGCGGATTACATCAAAGAACATCCAGGAAAGACCGGCAGCTGCGGCGGCAGTGTTGGTGGTGGCAAAAGCAGAAACCGACAAGGCATTGGCGCCCATGGCAGAACCGGCATTAAAACCGAACCAGCCAAACCACAA
>CAZAOR010000052.1:0-2578 GCA_964486805.1 uncultured Sediminibacterium sp.
ATATAGGGTGTCCATTTTGATGCTTCCGGCATCTGTGTGAGTGCATCGCGTAATCCGGTAAAAAAAGCGGCAGGTGTGGTGGCAAATGGCTGTTTGGTATCATAGGTGTTCTCAACGATGGTACCATCGGGTAATTTGGCAATCAGGTGCACCAGTATTGAATCATTTTCTGCGGGCCGTATACCTTTTCCTTCCTGGGTGATACTGTAATAAACCCCATTAGGGAACCGGCCGATTCCGGGGGCGCTGTTCAATGCATCAAATAGTTTTTTCTCCTGCTGCTCCGCCATATCTTTTCTGCTTGCCTGCTGATAAGCGGTGATCAATTTGGCTACTTCCGAGTCAGCAACTAAGCGGGTCCGGTTCTGGAAAACATCGTCCATGCCCTTACTGAACAGGGTAGCATTGGATAACTGGAAACCATTGGTTTTTATCCACTGGGCAAAAAAGGAACCCAGACTATACTGAAGGGTATCGCCGAGAGTTAGCAGTTGCTGAACAGGTTGTGTTGTATTTTTTTTTGCCTGACCGAAAGCATTTTCGCCCAAATTGGCGATGAGCGATAATGATACCAACAATATTATTTTTTTGATCCTGAACTGATGAAAATGCATAGAATCAGATTACAGGTAAAGATACTAAAGTAATATTTCTTTCCTGCAAGCGGTCTTCTAATCAGGACTGGTATCTATACTCCCAAAGCAACTACTTATTTAAACTCATGAATGATGATAACACCGGCAGCTCCAGCGCCCCCGTTTGCTGTCTGTGTGCCGCTAGTTCTGAATGCCATTCCCCCTCCGCCACCACTGCCGTATTTAGCACCCGCATTACCTGTAGTAGCCGCATTCGCTGTAGCAATTGGTATTCCTAAACTAATAGATCCATAATAAGATCGACCACCATTACCGGAGAATCCCAAAGTAGCAGACATACGGTATCCAACTGAGCCATCTCCACCATCAATACTGAAGTCACCTGTTAAGCCCCCCGCACCCCCTGCGCCTCCTGCGGCTGTCAGAATAGAACTACCAGTAGTCATGGATGTACCGGCTGCTCCACCATTCGCTGTATAAGTAGTACCATTGAATGCAGTTTGTCCTCCTGCAGTTGCTGCAGTTCCTGTCCCAATACCACCTGAACCAGCGCCACCGATTGTATAAGCATACACCGTTCCGGGAGTAGTTGCTAATTGCACAACTGTATATGCCCCTCCTCCTCCTCCTCCTCCTACTGCACTATTGGGATTGGTTGTAGATGCTGCGGCACCGCCGCCGCCGCCGCCACCGCCGATCAGTTCAACCTTAATGGAATATACTCCCGCTGGTACCGTATAATTCCCACTCGTTGTCAGGACAGTGATGTTGCTTAATGATTTGACATTATAATAATTTGTTGCAGATACGGAACCGGCTGTTATTTGCCCTGTAGCTGTCAGAGCCGACAGTCCGCCCAATGTTGTAATATTGGGCTGATTACCGGTACCAATCGTACCATTGATCGTTGTAGCACTTACTGTTCCCGCAGAAATTGTCCCGGTAACATTCAAGGAACTGAGCGTTCCGAGTGATGTGATATTCGGCTGAGCAGCCGTACCAATCGTACCGTTGATCGTTGTAGCACTGGCTGTTCCGGCTGTGATTGTACCGGTAACATTTAAGGAACTAAGTGTTCCGAGTGAGGTAATATTCGGTTGTGCGGCGGTACTGATGGTACCTGCCAGGCTAGAGCCGCTGATACTACCGGTGACGGTAAGACTGGTCAGGTTCCCCAAGCTGGTGATAGAATTGAGCGTACCCGTACTCAAAGTGCCGCTGAAAGTTCCTCCCTGTATGGTACCGGTAATGGTCAGGTTGGATGCATCAATAGTGCCGGTGACTGATAGTCCCTGTGCATCTGATTGGTACATGCACAAAAACAAGAATAGGGTCACGCAAATGACCCTGGATAAGGCTGTTCTCATAATATAAGCTCTATAGGCGTTACGCCTTAGATTAAGGCAATACAAATTAACAAAAAGTCGGTGAACTGACGTTAATTCAGCAACTTTTCTACTGGTTTTTCTATGGCTAAACTACCTGTATTCGTATATGATAACGATACCGTCTGTGCCTGCCCCTCCTGTTCTTGTACCATTCCCTAATGCGCCCCCGCCACCCGCGCCATAACCAGTAGCGTCTCCCCCATTTCCGGCGCTGCCTGACCTGCCTACGCCTCCGCTGCCCAAAAGGCTGGGGGCGCCATCGCCTGTTAAACCCATGGTCACCGATGTACTTATCCGGTCGCCTTTACCGCCAGCACGGCCCGGTATATTGATATCCCCCCCGGTTGCTGTACCACCGGCTCCTCCAGCCACAACAATGTATTGGGTTGCACTGGCCGCCGAACCTCCGCCGCCGCCACCTGCTGTCATTACATCAAATATGACACTTCCGCCTGCAGTTCCTGCAGAAGCTGACGCACCGCCGCCGCCGCCTGAGGTCGTAATGGTAAAACTTACTGGGCTTGGATTCTGGTAAACTTTTAAGCAATACCCGCCTGACCCGCCTCCGGCAGCAGCTGCACCGTTCGTATTCTG
>CAZAOR010000053.1:0-8138 GCA_964486805.1 uncultured Sediminibacterium sp.
GAACAGGATCGTTATAAAACTGCAAAAACCGTCATTCATACACTCGCAGATATTGTCAGCAAAAATGGTAACCTGTTATTGAATATCCCGGTGAGAGGGGATGGATCTATCGACGAGAAAGAGCGCGCTGTCGTAGAAGACATTGCTGAATGGATGCAGATCAATCAGGAAGCAATTTATGCAAGCCGGCCCTGGAAGATATTCGGGGAGGGTCCGGCAATAAGCAATGCCGCCACCCAGGGCAGGAAGGATTTTAACGAAGGTAAGGGGAAGCCCTTAACCGCGGAAGACATCAGGTTTACCACCAAGGGACCGTTTCTATATGCCATCGTATTGGGCTGGCCTGCTAACAACATGGTACATATTAAGCAGCTCCGTATCGATGCAGGTCGTATCCATTCGGTTCAATTATTAGGGAGCACCAGTCCATTACATCTATCGCAATCTGCCGATGGATTGATTGTCAACTTACCATCCGAACCGCCTTGCAAACATGCATTTGTACTTAAAATGACCTTGCCAGCGTCCTGATCAGCTGATATGACTGAAAGATTCCCCGAGTCCCCCATTCCTGTTTTCTATCAAAATGGTATATTCAGTAGTATAATTATTACGGAACGCGAAAGTTCATGAAAAGGATACATGTCCCCATCATCATTGGTATCGCTGTCTGCGGCTGGTTTGCTGTAATTACCCAATGGGTGCTGATGGCGAACAACCGTACTACGAACCTGGGTGAAACCCTGATCCGGTTTTTCTGCTTTTTTACTATTCTGTCTAATGTGCTGGTAAGTTCAGTCAGTACCGGCTGGCTCCTGCACCCGCATCGGCGCTGGCGGCAATGGGCTGAGCGACCCGGTGTGCAAACTGCCATCACTGTTTATATCCTGGTTGTTGGACTGGTATATAACAGTATCCTGCGTTTTTTATGGTCGCCTGTAGGTTTACAATGGTGGGTGGATGAATGCCTGCATTCTCTGATCCCCTTGCTTTTTCTGATCCACTGGCTTTTATTTACACCGAAAACATCGCTCAGCTATCGGATGATACCCGCCTGGCTGGTGTTTCCTGCCATCTATATCTCATTGATTGCGCTGTATGGCGCGGTTAGCGGCTGGTATCCTTATCCCTTTATCAATGTTAGCAGCATCGGTTATCCGCGGGCAATCCTGCATACTGCCTTGCTCCTGCTGACTTTTACCAGCCTTTCCGCTTTGCTGATATGGATTGCCGGACGCATAAAGCCCTTCAATCATTGATTACTTAGAAAAATGCAAACGGATCAGTTACCCACCCTGTTAACGATTTGCGGCAGCACCCGCAGCAAATCAGTCAATTTGTCCATACTCCGATTTCTCGGAGATCGTTTTGCTGATAAAGCGCATTGGCAGGATTCCCTTCCACTCGATAGGATCCCACATTTCAATCCCGACCAGGACACCGACAAACCTCCGGAAGCTGTTCAACTATTCAGGTCACAGATTGAAACGGCCCATGGCCTTCTTATCTGCACACCGGAGTATGTATTCAGTGTACCGGGATGTTTAAAAAATGCCCTGGAATGGCTGGTGTCCACTACCCTGCTTACGGATAAACCCGTAGCCCTGATTACTGCTGCTTCTTCCGGCGTTGCCGGGCATGCATCCTTACAGATGATCCTGAAAACAGTTGGTGCTCATTTACAGGATACCTGCAATTTGCTGATCGGTGCCCCCCAAACGAAGCTGAGCCCGGAAGGTCAAATTACGGATGCCGCAACCTGCAAAGCGCTCGATCAGTTAATGCTTTCCTTTCTGCCTGTTTTGTTGATACAGAAATCTTAATTTAGGGAATGCAAGTTTGGGTATTTTATGCGATCCTGTCCATGGTGTTTGCCGGTATCACTTCCATACTGGCGAAGTACGGTTTATCCAGTGTCAGCGCCGATCTTGGTTTAGGTGTTCGTACGACCGTCATATTTTTGCTGATTGTCCTGATCAATATTTTCGGCGATCGCTTCCGGGAGATCGGGCAATTGACTGGCAGGCAGACTTTGTTACTGGTTTTATCCGGCATTACTACCACACTTAGCTGGGTATTTTATTACCGGGCGATGAAAGATGGACTGGTATCGTATGTAGCTGCCATTGACAAAGGCAGTATTGTGATCACACTGGTGCTTTCATTTTTATTATTCCGGGAGCCTGTCACGCCCAAAATACTTATTGGCGGAGGACTGATTCTGGCAGGGATGCTTGTGCTGGTATGGAAATAAGGGATTCTGGAATTTTTACCACCTCCGTTTCTATTCCGTGTTTCTAAATCTCAGGCATCCCGGCCGTATGTTGACTTTTCATATAGCCGCTGTGATTCGGCACGCAGGAAGACATCTCAGCCGATACTCCTATTTTCTGCTTTACTGAATTGCCACAATGCTTTTTGTAAGTGTACCAGTTCTTCTGGCTCATTGTATGCATGAAGCACCAGCCGCAGACGTTCCGTATCTTTTGGAACAGTCGGATACAAAATGGGTCGGATTTCAAAACCCTGTCCCTGCAGGTATGCCGCAAGCTGGCGTACATAAGCATTCCCCGGAACGATTATGGCCTGGATAGCTGTTTCGGAGGGCAGGGTTTGATAAGGAATTTCCCAGGAAGCAACCATTTTGGCCAGTTTGGACAGCTGCGTTCTCTCCTGCTGCATCGCAGGAAATTGTCGGTAACTCTCCCGGATCAGGGAGAGGCTATGGGGGGGTAAAGCGGTCGTATAAACCAGACTGCGGGCAAAATTCAGCAGATATGTTTTTAATTGTACAGAACCCAGTACCACTGCGCCATGACAACCCAATGCCTTGCCGAAGGTATGTATCCGGGCAAAAATCTTTTCCTCCAGTCCCAGGCACTGTACCAGTCCTTCTCCTGCTGATCCTATGACACCTGTTGCATGTGCTTCATCAATAATGAGGTGTGCACCTGTTTCTTCGCTTATCGCCACCAGGTCTTTTAAGGGGCAGGTGTCGCCATCCATACTGAAAACCGATTCTGTCACGATAAAAACGGTACCGCTGGCATGTTGCATCTTTTTGCGTAAGTCCGCCAGGTCATTGTGTGCAAATGACAGGGATTTCGCCAGCGATAGCCGGATGCCATCACGCAGAGAAGCATGTGAGAGCTGATCGAACAGAATGGTATCGGATTTTGCCGGAACAGCAGACAATAATCCCAGATTGGCATCATACCCGGAGTTGAAGAGTAATGCAGCAGGCGCCTTGTGAAAAGCGGCAATGGTTGCTTCGAGTTCTTCTGCCAGCAGGGAGTTTCCGGAAAGCAAACGGGAACCCGTTGCGCCGGAAGCTGCAGATGCATCCGCATGCAAGCGGGCATGCTTAACCAGACCCAGGTAGTCATTGGAGGCAAAATCTATTTGCCCCGCCGGCAAGTATAACCGCCTGAGTGCATCCTGGTCTTCCCGCTGCCGCAATCGGTTCTGTAAAAACGCATCCCGGTACATGCTTCAAAACTAAAGGTTTGACTGATATTTGCCTACAGATCCTCTAACCAGTCAAGTATCCTGCACATGGAATTCTCCGAACATACCAGAAATATCCTGGGTCTCCGGTTACCAACCGATCCCCGATGGGTCAATCTTGCTGGAATTTCATTAGCGGATATCCTTACCGATCATGCTTACTGTGAGCAAAAAGCAGCCACTTCCTGTATCACCCTGATCCAGCGCTACTCAGACAAAGAGCAGTTGGTGCAGGAATTGGCGCCTATCGTCACAGAGGAATGGGGACATTTCAGAAGTGTACTGCAGGAACTTTCCAAAAGAAATCTACCGCTGGGCAAACAGCGAAAAGATGTATATGTAAACAGTCTGTTGGATTTCCAACAAAAAGGAGGCAGCCAGGAAGGAAGATTCCTCGACCAGTTATTGACAATGGCCCTGATAGAAGCCAGAAGCTGTGAACGCTTCAAACGATTGAGTGAGGGTTTGGAGGATCCTTATCTGCGCAATTTTTACCGGCGGTTCATGGAAAGTGAAGCCGGACACTATACACTCTTTATCAACCTCGCAGAAACCTATCTGCCTCCTGACAGGGTGCGGCAAAGATGGCGGGAATGGCTGGTTTTTGAAGCGGAAGTCATGCAGGACATGGAGTTGCGGGGCGACCGTATCCATTAACTGTGCTGACTACTGAAAAAATTAATCTCAGCGCTCATATCGAGGAAAGGGAATTCCTTTTGTAAAGACTGTGTTTTTTGCAGATAAGTTGCCAGGAACTGCTGGTGCTGCGAGCTGGCTGGATTGATGGGCCGATGCTGAAAAGCCAGAGCGATATCCTGTATTCTTTTCATTAATTCCAGGGCATCTGACTGGAATGCTGTCAATAATAATTTTTCCCAAACATATTCTGTAGCGGCGTAGTTGGGATGTACCAGGTCTTCCGCATAGAAGCGGTAATCCCGCAAGTCGTCAATAACGAGTTCATAGGCCGGGAAATAATCTGCCTGTTCTACAGCTGCTACTATCTCATGTACGGCCTGTATCAGCACCGCTTTGCTCCGATTATTCTGAACGGTGCCTTCCCGCAGATGGCGTACCGGGCTAATGGTAAAAATAATATGCAGATCCGGGTTAAATGCCAGCAAAGCATGGATGCATTGCAGCAACATTTGGGTGGTTGCTGCAGCCGTGAGTAATTCTTTCCGGAACCAGGAAGCAGGTGCTTTGTGATTATTAGCCGCCACCTGTCCGGCCTGGTTACCGGCAGCCTCCTCCGTAAGCCGGTACACCCAAGCAGATCCCAGGGTAATGAATAAATGGTCCGCATTCCGCAGAAACCGGTGTGCTTCATTAATAGCACTGTTGATCTTTTGAACAGCTGTTGCGGGGTCTGCAGAAGAAAAACGACTATGGTGCTGCCAGCTATGCCAGGTATCGTTCAGGATAAAAAGATCGCTTTCGGTAATTGCCTGGGGAGCGATATAGGTTTGCAAAGCCGCTGTCACACTGACCGGGTTAAACAAAATACCATGCGGATTTTCACAAACAGGGAACCGGAATTTACGCAAACGGGCGCCTATGTTCTCGGTGAAACAGGAACCAATCAGCAATAAACTGTCGGGATAACCGATCAGTCTTTCCATTTTACGTATCTCTGTTTCAGTATGCCATTTCATAAAGCAATTATCTGTTTATTCGGGTGGCAGATTTTCCGATCCTTCAATGAAATATTTCCATAGCCAATTGCCTGCAGACTGCCAGTGCCCTGGTATCAATCCCGGGTGTACTACCTTCTGCTCCGAGGAAATCCAGGAGGTGCAGGGTGTCTAAATTACCTACCAGGGCATCCTGTGCCATCGGGCATCCGCCGATACCGCCGATCGCACCATCAAATCGTCTGCACCCTGCCTGGAATGCTGCCCTGAGTTTATCCTGCCATTGATCCGGTGCCGCATGCAGGTGTACGCCGATGGTCATCTCCGGATAGGAAGGGATGAGTGCCTGCAGCGCCGTACGGATATCCCCTGGTTTTGCTAACCCGACGGTATCGGCCAGTGAAATGATGCTGATACCTTTGGCAGCCATGATGTCTGTCCAGTGCAGCAACATATCAATATTATAAGGATCCCCGTACGGATTCCCGAAACCCATACTCAGGTATACCACCAGTTCTTTACCATGCTGCAGACATAGTTCCTGCATCTCATCGATCAATGATAAGGCGGCCTCCTGGGAAGCATGGGTATTGCGTAACTGAAAAGTAGGGGAAACGGAAAAGGGGTAGCCGATGCAAGTGATTTTTTCCTGCGTTGCAGCAGTCTGTGCCCCTCGCAAATTAGCCACGATTGCCAGTAATTTTGTATGGCTATGGGCAATATCCAACTGGGCCAGCACCTCAAGGGAATCAGCCATTTGCGGAATAACTTTTGCGGAAACAAAACTGCCAAAATCAAGTGTATGGAAGCCTACCTGCAGGAGTGCATTCAAATAGCGAATTTTTTGATCAGTAGGAATCAAGTAAGGCCATCCCTGCATTGCATCACGCGGGCATTCCACGATCTGTATGGTCCGGGTTGATTGGGTAGTTTGATCCTGCATATTCACATGCGCTGTTTCATGGCTTCATATACGCTGATACCAGCGGCAACAGATACATTGAATGAATCAAAACCGTTTGCCATGGGTATCCGGAAAAAAGCATCTGCCGCCTTTGCCAGATAGGGTTGTACCCCTCTTCCTTCATCACCTAATATCAGGCAACAGGGAATGACCATGTCCATTTGATGTAACATTTTCTCTGCCCGCATTTCACTGGTATATACTTGTATACCGTTGAGATGCAGGGTATCCACCGCTTTTAAAAGACTATTGACCCGGCACACGTGAATTTGTTCCAGGGCGCCGGCGCTGCTTTTCATAGCTTCTTCATTCAAGGCGGCCACACCTTTGTCGGGAATGATTATTGCCTGCGCACCACAGCAAAATGCACTGCGCGCAATTGCGCCGATATTCCGTACATCCGTTATGCCATCCAGCATGATAAACAAGGGAACATTACCTGCCCCCACAACCGCATCAATCACCGTTTGCAGATCCTGGTATGCCACCCTTGCCACAAAAGCAATGACGCCCTGGTGATTGGCACGGGTTAGCCCCTGTAATTTTTCGGGAGGTACCATCTGTATCGGAATATGCTGTTCCCTGGCAAGTTCCCGGATCGACTGAACCGATTCGCCGGATACATTTTTCTGAAACAATATCTTATCAATGGCTTTCCCGGTTTGAAGCGCTTCCAGCAAGGGCTGCCTGCCTATGATCAGTGAGGATTGCTTAATGGCCATGCGCAAAGATAGTTGTGAGTTGTTCATCTGCCTGCATTTGCTTCAGTTTCAGCAAGGCTGCAACGGTAATAGCATCCGTGATCCTGCCCGCTTCCAGCCAGGCAAATGCTTCCTCCCAGGCCATTTTTTTAACCGCCAATTCCTCTGTTTCTTCCGGCTCCGGGGTTTCCTGCCGAAGTCCGGTAGCCAGGTAAATGATCGCCAGTTCATCGCTGATCGAGTTCGATAAATGCATCCGCAGTATCTCCTGCCAGTGAGCTGCCACCAGTCCTGTCTCCTCCTTCAATTCCCTTTGCGCCCCTTGCAGCGGATCGGAACCTATGGGTACGCCGCCTTCCGGTATCTCCCAGCTATAGGCATCCAGTACAAACCGGTATTGTCCCACCATAAACAACATGCCATCCGGCTCTATGGCAACGATGCCCACGGCTGTATTTTTATAATGCACTTTCCCATAAATGCCGGGCTTGCCGGCAGGGTTGATAACCTGGTACTCTGTTAGCTTTATCCAGGGATTTTGATAAACTGTCTTATCGCCGGTTATTTTCCATGGGTTTTGTTCCATACAGGAAAAGTACGAAATACGAAATAGAAAGCACGAAGTACAAAGTACGAAGGACGAAGTGTGGAAACAAAAGCGCAGGCACCATGGCACCGGTACCAGGAAGATACTTCGACCGGGTACTGCTGATGGGGGGGGTATAAAAAACCCCGTCTTATTCAGACGGGGTTTACAATCAGGAACGGAATGCATTATTTCAATCCGAATGCTTTTTTCACTTTGGTAACATAGTCCAGTTTCTCCCAGGTAAACAGTTCGACTTTCACTTTCTTCACCTTGCCATCGGGTGAGATGAATTCTTTGGTGACTGTTTCATTTTTACGGCCCATATGTCCGTAAGCTGCTGTTTCGCTATAAATAGGCGTACGCAGTTTCAGGCGTTGCTCAATAAAATAGGGACGCATATCAAAAATGCCCTGCACGATTTTTCCGATCTCCCCGTCAGACATATCCACTTTGGCGGTGCCGAAGGTATTGACGTTGATCGAAGTAGGCTGTGCCACACCAATGGCATAGGAAACCTGTACCAATACCTCATCTGCTACACCTGCCGCTACGAGGTTTTTAGCAATATGCCTGGTGGCATAGGCTGCGGAACGGTCTACTTTGCTGGGATCTTTTCCGCTGAAAGCTCCGCCGCCATGTGCGCCTTTTCCGCCATAAGTGTCCACAATGATCTTGCGGCCGGTCAGTCCGGTGTCTCCATGGGGACCACCAATGACAAATTTGCCGGTGGGGTTGATATGGTA
>CAZAOR010000054.1:0-2643 GCA_964486805.1 uncultured Sediminibacterium sp.
GAAGTGACATGCCTTCTTGATATACACGGGAATTTGCATTTCCCGCATCTACTTAGCGCTCTCAGGCTTACTCGCGCCTGTTGCGTGAGTTCGTTCCGTTGGAAGGCCTTGCTGATCTTCACAAGGCTCTTCAGTTTATTACTCCCAAAACGTATCGCCCTTTCTGGTCGCCGGACTGTTTCATTCAGATTAGCAATGCTGAAGTTCGTCTGCTGTCACACATTGATCATCTACGTGTAGTCGGTGGGTGTGAGGCAGATGCGAGTAACCTTTCATTAATGTATATTTTAGAGGGTACTCAAGAAGAGATCGCAAAGTTTATGCGGCGCGCGAACAGAGGGGGTCGCCAAAGAGGACCACGCTGGGGGCACGCTGTCCGATCTTATCAAAACGGGTAGACAGAAGGCGTCGGAGTGATGCGTAATGCGTTTTCTGTCTGGGGAGGTCAGGGAGGTTGGTGATAGCAATCCTTCGCAGAAGATATTTTTACTACTAGTTTACTGGATTCATGCTGCGCCGGCGTTGCGAGTTTAATTTTGAACTTCATCACAATTCAAATGATCTGATCTGGTGGAAGAACGCGCTCCGAGAGCGGTCCATCATGTAAATAGGGCGGGGAACCAGATTTCTGCGGCAGATGATCCGAGGACACAGGAGATGTCTGCGCCGGGTGCCGCAGTTCCTGGCTCGGTTGTAAAGAAGCTGCGCATGCCCTTTAAAACCTCTCACCTCAACCCCTTGGACCCAGTTAATCAATCTCTCTCTCGGTCTTCATGGAAAACGAAATCTGGGCTCATTTGATCCCTTTACCGTCTGAGTGGGATGCGCCGGGTCTAAAGCGGCTTGTACTCTCAGCCTCTACGCATAGTGTGGGTCGAGCAAAGGTGAATGACTTCGTCATAAACCATCATGATATTGGTCCGGCTATCTCTTCCGCTATTTTGCACCTAGTTAAAAGTTTGGATCGTCTCCGTTAGCTCATAAACATTGCTCTATCCGTCGTTGCGGTAATCTACAAGCGGCCGAAGTGACGGATCTTACCACCAATTGTGCGGGTATCTTTGTGAGCTACATATTTCCTCGGACGGATTCTTCAGTTCACTCATTATCTCAAGATCAACGGTAGAAAAACGCCGCCTCGTTCATTCGGTCTACTGTCTGATGGAGATCGGCTTCGATTTGGGGAAAAATCTGTTGGTACGGTCAAGTGCAAATTGCAGAATGATCTCCTTATCCCTCTCAAACCTATAGTTGAATTTATTTTTCGGAGTGCCGATGCATCTGTTGTTAGTGCTTCCTTTCATGATGTTGTGCAATGCTAATGGAACCTGAATTGCATAATAGCCAGAGGGCGAAATCATAGCAGAACATTATACATCTGGAGTGATGTTTGTTGTTCACACCTCCACCTTGTTGCTATGGAATTGATGTCTGACCGCAGGCTGGGCAGCGGGAGTTTTGGCAGTGTTTGCAAGGCATTGGATCACCATACAGGGTATTGGCGTGCTGTGAAGGTCATCACCAGAGCAAGCAGCTCTGGTCAGGATAGCCAGAAGCAGCAGACTGAATGGCAGCGAGAGGTGCTACTTCTATCTTGTCTTTCTCATGTAGGTTTTTTTTGCATCTAAATGCAGAAAATGAATTTATATTTCTTTATGACAGCCAAATATTGTTCGTTTTTATGGATTTGACCAAGATGACAAAAATTTCTGTAAGTTAGCCACACATTTGACACTTCTTGAATGCAGTAATTTATAGTTGGCTTAGATATTGCTATGGAACTTGTTCCAGATGGGACTTTGAGTGACCTGTTGAAAGAGTTTGATGGCCCATTGCGTGATTCTTTCATGCATTTATTTCACTTAAGATCAGATTTTTCTTATCATGGTTATTTAGCAAGTGACATTGGAGCATCATATATCAAACAAATTTGCACTGCCATGGCTGTAAGGCTTTGACACTTGAATTGAAATAATCTTAATAATGCTGTTTCTATTATTATAGTATGTCCATTCAAGAGGAATAACTCATCGGGACCTAAAGCCAGATGTTAGTAAGAACAATCTAGTATTGTGATATTTGTTTACTAATTTATTATAGAACATATTTGTTCAAAAAACCTCCACAAATATGGCCATGTTAAAGATTGGTGATTTTGGTCTGGCCAAAAAAGTGACAACTTCTGACCGATTGATGGTAAATATTATGTGATGTTGAGATTCATTGCATAGTCTAACATTATCAGAGTTTTATTGGCACACCAAATTATACTGCACCAGAAGTGGCTATTCGAGTGGAAAATGTTGAATATTCAAACTTGGCTGATAGTTGGAGTGTGGGTGTCATTGCACATATTATGTGAGCAAATTATAAAATTTGACATATTGAAGTCTTAAATATTCACAGGTTTACAAGGAAATATCCTTATAAAAGTCTCAAATCTCAACCAACAAATTTAAAACAATATTTTCAGAAGCGTGTGCTTGACCTAACACAGTTGAAGATGATGAATGACATTGGGTGGCTAAGTAATGATGGTAAGCTAGCAAATAATGCATTAATATTTGATTTGAGCACTCAACCAACTATATAGGCTATGATTTCATCACAAGACTATTCATAAGGGATATAGATACACGAATG
>CAZAOR010000055.1:0-2588 GCA_964486805.1 uncultured Sediminibacterium sp.
AGAATTCGCCACGCACACTGCCGTTGAAACTGATCTTTACTTCCACGGTCTGGCCTGGCACAAAAGACTGATTGGGTTGAAATTCGGGAGTGGTACATCCGCAGCCGGCATGCACCTGCTGCAATACCATGGTATCTTTTCCGATATTGGTGATCCGGACAATATAACTCGCGGTTTTTCCCATCGGAATCTTTCCGAATTCGTAGGAATCATTGGTAAATTTCAGGATCCGGGAAAGCGGATCATTCGTGATGCTGCTGTCCGTGGCGGTTTGCCCAAAGGCAACACCAGCAAAGGATACAAGTCCTGCAAAACAGGCAAAAAAACGCATCATGGTTCAAAGATAATCATTAATCGGCAGGGCATATCTAACCAAATCTATGCCATATTCCCTGCTGGTTTGTATTTTTCCCCCGTTTACTAATTTCTGTTAGTCTAATCCCCCGGTAGTGTTATTTTTGTTGTATGGATGCAACCCCTGCCATTGGTTATAAGGACGATATGCTTTCCTTTGAAGGCTTTCGCAATAATATCTTGGATGATTATCGTATGGCTGTGATCAGCAGGGAAGTAAGTTTATTAGGCAGGAGGGAAGTCCTGACGGGCAAGGGCAAGTTTGGCATTTTTGGCGATGGTAAAGAAGTAGCGCAGGTTGCCATGGCCCGTTTTTTCCAGGCAGGAGATTATCGCAGTGGTTATTACCGCGATCAGACTTTCATGTTTGCTTCCGGACTTGCGACTGTTGAGCAGTTCTTTGCGCAGTTGTATGCAGACCCGGATCTGAATAACGATCCATTCAGTGCGGGCCGTCAAATGGATGCGCATTTTGCTACGCGCAATGTGGATGAACAGGGCAACTGGCTGGATCTTGCCAATCGTAAAAATATTGCTTCGGATATGGCGCCTACGGCGGCGCAGATGCCGAGGTCTGTAGGACTTGCCTGGGCATCCAAACTATTCCGCAGTTCCAAACATGCCGATCTTTTTGAGTCACTCAGTCATAATGGCAATGAGATTTGTTTCTGCACTATCGGTGATGCCAGTACTTCGGAAGGACATTTCTGGGAAACAGTAAATGCCGCAGGTGTGCTGCAAATACCTTTGGCCATATTTGTTTGGGATGATGGGTATGGAATTTCGGTGCCGAGAAAATACCAGACCACCAAGGGATCTATTTCCCAGGCATTGAGCGGTATGGAAAAAGAAGCAGACACCAATGGCATCCGTATTTATCAAGTGAAAGCCTGGGATTATGCAGGCATGTGTGAAGTGTTTGAAGAAGCTTTGCAACTGGTGCGGGAAACACATGTGCCGGCAGTTTTTCATGTGGAAGAAGTTACACAGCCGCAGGGGCATTCTACCAGCGGCAGTCATGAACGTTATAAAAGCCAGGAGCGGCTCGATTGGGAAAAAGAATGGGATTGTATCCGGAAGATGCGGGAGTGGATGCTGGAGATGGGATTGGCAACTGTTGAGGAACTGAACGAGATTGAAGCGGGTGCGAAAGAACATGTGAAAGCCGGGAAGAATCTTGCCTGGGAAAAATACCAGGCGCCCATCCGGCAGGCAGCTGTAAAGTCGGCCGAACTGATCCGCGGCCTGATGGTGAACGATATGGATTTGTACCGCCAGCTTCAGCAATTGGCGACAGATCTGCTGAATAACCGCGAACCGCTTCGGCGGGATGTTCATCGGACCCTGGCCTTGGCCCTGGAATTGGCAACACAATCTCCCAATCTCCGGGAAGTGCAAGCCTATTATGAGGAACTTTTAGCAGTTCACAAAGAACAATACAACAGCGACCTATATAATGAAGGTCCCAAAAGTGCACTGGCTGTTCCGGAAGTAAAACCGATCATACCTTTTGATGCACAGATGGTGAATGGGTATGAGGTGCTGAATAAATATTTTGATACGCTTTTTGAGCATAATCCGCGGGTTTACGCATTTGGAGAGGATGTGGGGCATATCGGTGATGTGAACCAGGGTTTTGCCGGCTTACAGGCAAAACATGGTTCAGACCGGATTTCTGATACCGGCATTCGGGAACTTACGATTGTAGGGCAGGCCATAGGCCTTTCTTTCCGGGGACTAAGGCCTATTGCCGAGATTCAATACCTGGATTATCTTTTGTATGGCCTGCAGCCTTTGAGTGACGATGTTTCCACGGTGCATTACCGGACCAAGGGACAGCAAAGTTGTCCGGTAATTATCCGTACACGCGGTCACCGGCTGGAAGGTATCTGGCATAGCGGTTCACCCATGGGCATGATCATCAATGCCCTTCGTGGTATGTATGTATGCGTGCCAAGGAATATGGTGCAGGCCGTGGGTATGTACAATACCCTGCTCCAATCCAATGATCCTGCCATTGTGATTGAATGTCTCAACGGTTACCGCCTCAAAGAGAAATTACCTGCCAATCTCTTGGAATATACGGTTCCCCTCGGAGTAACTGAATTGATACGGGAAGGGGAAGATATAACTGTAGTAAGTTATGGTTCTACTTTAAGGATTGTGGAGGATGCGGCAGATCGCCTGGAGAAATTAGGCATCCGCTGTGAAGTGATTGATGTGCAAACCCTGCT
>CAZAOR010000056.1:0-5360 GCA_964486805.1 uncultured Sediminibacterium sp.
AATAAAAAACTCTGGACCAGTTCTTTTGTGCTGCATACCGTTGGACTTGATTGCATGATACTTGCCGCTATTGTGTACCGAATGGATATTCAGCAGAAAATGAGCGGGGCCTGGTTCTTTGAAGTGGTAGGTAAAAACCCGCTGACGGTTTACCTGGTGTCTGAATTATTGGCAACGGTATTATATGAAGTCCAGGTAGGCGATACCAGCCTGTTCCACTGGATCTATGAGCATCCGTTCCAGTATGCAGGTCCTTATATCGGCTCCCTATTATTTGCCATCGCTTATATGTTGGTTTGCTGGAGTGTGGGTTATTGGATGGATAAGAAGAAGCTTTACCTGCGGGCCTGAGAATCGGGAATGAAAAGTGAAAAATCGAAGCCTATCGGAGATCCCGACAGAACGAAGCGATTGTCGGGGGTGAATATATAAACCCAGCCCGACGCAGGCGGGAAAGCAGGACCGCGACCGGAGGCACTCCTGACACCCAAATGATGGAGCCAGTCAGCTAGTGTGCTGATAAACAATGCACCCGGATACGCACCGAAGTTATTTCTAAGTTATTCCTTATCAGGTTATTAAGGTTGTTTTTGCCCTCCGGCGGGGAAATCGTACCTTTGCAGCCTTAAAATCGGATATGGAAATCAGAAATATCGCCATTATTGCCCACGTTGACCATGGTAAAACTACCCTGGTTGATCGTATTCTTCATACCACCAAAGTATTCCGCGACAACCAGGCTACCGGGGAACTGATCATGGACAGCAATGACCTGGAAAAAGAACGGGGTATCACCATCTTCAGCAAAAACGCTGCGGTTACCTATAAAGACATTAAAATCAATGTGATTGATACCCCCGGCCACAGTGATTTCGGGGGGGAAGTGGAAAGGGTATTGAAAATGGCGGATGGCGTGATCCTCTTAGTGGATGCCTTCGAAGGCCCCATGCCACAAACACGGTTCGTTTTACAGAAAGCACTGCAACTGAACCTGCATCCGATCGTGGTCATCAACAAAGTAGATAAACCGAACTGCCGCCCGGATGAAGTGCATGATGCCGTATTTGAACTATTCTTCAACCTGGACGCCACTGAAGAGCAACTGAATTTCCCGACTTACTATGGCAGCGGTAAAAACGGCTGGTTCAATGACAGCCTTACACCCACCGATAATATTATTCCCCTGATGGATGGTATCCTGAAACATGTGCCGCCCCCACAGGTTAAAGAAGGCCCTCTGCAATTACAGATCACTTCCCTGGATTATTCCTCCTTCCTGGGCCGGATCGCCATCGGTAAAGTAACCCGCGGTTCTATCAAAGAGAACCAGCAGATCGCCCTGGTACAGGCAGATGGCAGCATCAAGAAAAGCCGGGTCAAAGAATTGTACGTTTTTGAGGGAATGGGTAAAAGGAAAGTAGACGAAGTGGTTGCTGGTGATCTTTGTGCCGTAGTTGGCCTGGAAGATTTCAATATCGGCGATACCATTGCCGATGCCGAAAACCCCGAAGCATTGCCCATCATCAGTGTGGATGAACCGACCATGAGCATGACCTTCAGCATCAACAACTCTCCTTTCTTCGGAAGAGAAGGTAAGTTCGTGACTTCGCGTCATCTGCGCGACAGGCTGATGAAGGAAACCGAAAAGAATCTGGCATTACGGGTGGAAGATACCGACAGTGCAGATAGCTTCCTCGTGTTTGGTCGCGGTATCCTGCACCTGGGTGTCCTGGTTGAGACCATGCGCCGGGAAGGATATGAACTGACAGTCGGCAACCCGCAGGTACTGGTTAAAACCATCGATGGCAAAAAATGTGAGCCTTATGAGAACCTGGTGGTAGATGTGCCCGCCGAATACAGCGGCAAAGTGATCGACCTGGTTACCCAACGCAAAGGTGAAATGCAGGTGATGGAAACCAAGGGAGAAATGCAACACCTGGAATTTGAAATACCCTCCCGCGGCCTGATCGGCCTGCGCTCCCAGATGCTAACCAATACAGCCGGTGAGGCAGTGATGGCGCATCGCTTTATTGATTATAAACCCTGGAAAGGACCGATCCCCGGACGGAATAACGGCGTATTGATTGCCAAATTCGGTGGGGTAACTACCGCTTATTCCATTGATAAACTGCAGGACCGCGGCAGTTTCTTCATCGACCCGGGTGAGGAAGTTTATGCCGGACAGGTAATTGCCGAACATATCAAACCCGGCGACCTGAATGTTAACGCTGTGGAAGCCAAGAAACTGACCAATCACCGCGCCAGCGGCTCCGATGATAGTGTGCGTATCACCCCAAAACTTTTGTTCACCCTGGAAGAGTGTATGGAATACATACAACAGGACGAATGCATCGAAGTTACTCCGAAGAGTATCCGGATGCGCAAAGTGATCCTGAATGAAGAAGACCGCAAGAAAAGTGCACGCAGCCTGCAGAGTGAGGCGGTGTAATAAAATTAGGCTTTAGTCTTTAGTTGTTTATTTGGGTAGTCTTTGTTGACGGCATTGCTATATTTGGTTTGCCCTTTCCCATACTTTACAACCATTTTCCTGCAGGGTATTACCTGCGGCGATGTTCCTGGGGGAATGGGAACCCTGGAGTGTATGCAGAACCATCCGGATTTTTCAGCGGATGGTTTTTTATTGGCGTGGTCAGGTCCAGCAATTGATTGGTATGACAATTATCACCATCGCAGCAGGGTAGTGCGTTCGTATTGCATACAGGGCATTGGTAATGCCCGTGCACTGCAATGAGTTGCACGGTATGCCCGCAGAATAAGCAAACCTGGACTTGCATATCCTAAATTAGGCAATTCGGTTGAGTGCCTGTTATTTATTTAACCGGAGGTTAAAACGCGGTAGAGGGGAAGTATAAAAAAAACAGCCACTGCAGGGCAATGGCTGTTCGGATCTTTGTGCAATTAGGATTAACTCTTGCTGACAGTTACGTCTTCAATCACCTGTGTTTTGATGTTTACATCAAATTTTTCACGCGTAGACGTTTTACCGTCTTCGATCAGGAAGGTCAGTTTGCTGACTTCTGATTTCGGCAGTTTGAAAGTTTTGTCGAACTGCTTGTCGCCATAGAAGCTTTTGAACAGTGTTTCACCGTTCTCATCCAATACGGCCAGGGAAAAAGTATTCCCTGCTGGGTTGTTGTACTTGACGTTGAATGATAACTGGTTGTATTTATCAACGCCGGTGTACTTAACTTCTGCCTTGCTGGCTTCATAAGCGCGGACATTTGTTCCGGTTGCAGCATTGGCGGAAACGAAGAGGGCAGCGGCCATCAGGTTACCGAGGAAGAAGCGTTTTGCGATTGTCTGAAGTGTGTTTTTTTTCATGGTACTCGATCTTTTTTAATGAACAATGGATGGTTTCTGAACAGGTGGACATAGCTATGCCACCAGGCTCGCAAAAGAATTTTCACATACATGGAAACAATCGGAAGAAAGCGGGGTTTCTGGAAAGAGAATTGATCAATTCATATTCAGATGTACATCTTTCCCGCAGGATACACTATTAATACCGGAAGACGGAAAAGGTAACCCGTGTTGCGACATGGATATGTTAATCCTGTGTTACCAAACCAATAAACTAACGTTTGTTTATGCTGGTGCCTGCTCCGCAGAGGCAGGCCTGTTAAGGGTTTGCCAGAGCAGGTCTTTTAATTCTGCAAGTCCCTGTTGTGCAACAGAAGAAATAAAAACATGCGGAATATTCTTCGGCAATTCGCGGCTGATGGCATCTTTTAATTCCTGATCCAGCATATCGGATTTACTGATTGCGATGATAAAATCTTTTTGCAGCATCTCCGGATTATAAGCTTCCAGCTCCCTGCGCAGGATACTGAATTCCTGGCGATGATCGGTGCTGTCAGCCGGTATCAGAAATAACAATACCGCATTTCGTTCAATATGCCTGAGAAAACGATGGCCCAATCCCTTTCCTTCGGAAGCACCTTCAATAATCCCGGGCAGGTCGGCAATACAGAATGATTTATTATCGCGGTATTCCACCATGCCCAGTTGTGGTGTAAGGGTGGTAAAAGCATAGTTGGCAATTTTGGGCTTTGCAGCAGTGATAACAGAAAGCAAGGTGGATTTACCAGCATTGGGAAATCCTACCAGTCCGACATCTGCCAGCACTTTCAGTTCCAACTGCTTCCATCCTTCCACACCGGGTTCACCGGGTTGTGCATGATCCGGTACCTGGTTGGTCGGTGTGGCGAAATGCTGGTTGCCAAGTCCGCCGCGCCCGCCGGGCAGCCAGATGATCTCCTGCCCGTCTTCCAGTATTTCTGCTTCCCGCTTGCCGGTTTCTTCATCAATCGCTACTGTGCCCAGCGGTACTTCGATAATAATATCTCTGCCGTCACGACCCGTGCAGTTATTCTTGCTGCCATTCTCCCCGTTCTCTGCCAAAACATTTTTAAAATAACGCAGGTGCAGTAAGGTCCATAACTGGGTATTGCCTTTCAAAATGATGTGTCCGCCGCGACCGCCATCACCGCCATCGGGCCCGCCTCTGGCTGTTAATTTGTTTCGCAGAAAATGTACAGAACCGGAGCCGCCATGCCCGCTGCGGGCAAAAATGCGGATATAGTCAATAAAATTATTTTTCTCAGACACGGGTATATAGATTCAGAATTGGTAAAGGTAACGCAGAATCGGGCTCAACCCTGTTTCGACGTTTGTTTCCAGGTTGTATAATCCGCTGACATGGGGGGCCTGTTGGAAGGTATCTCCCGCAGGGGCTGGGTTTCCCTGGCATATTGCTGCATTTCGGCAGGCAATGCCTGGTATAAGGCAGTGCCACTTGTTTTCCATTGGATCATTTCATCTGATACTTCTTTCACTTTTTTTGCCGGGTTGCCAAGGATCAGGCTCCTTTTTTCAAAATGGCTCTCAGCAGTGATCAAACTGAGCGCTCCTACAATACATTCTTCTTCCAATATTGCCTGATCCATCACCACGCTGTTCATACCGATCAAACAATTCCGGCCGATGCGTGCGCCATGTATCACTGCGCCGTGCCCGATATGTGCACCGGCTTCTAACAATACGGTTATACCCGGAAACATGTGGATGGTGCAGTTCTCCTGTACATTGCAACCGTCTTCAATGACGATACCGCCCCAATCACCTCGGATCGCTGCCCCCGGCCCGATATACACCTGCTTTCCGATGATCACATTACCGGTAACGGCGGCCAGGGGATGCACATACGCAGATTCGTGTACCACCGGTATCCAGTCTTTAAATGCATAAATCATAGGGGATCGATTTGGTTAGCTGTTTGACGATTGCTTATTCAAAATCAAACCACAGGCTGCCCGTGGTCATACCTGCTGCCGGCAGGT
>CAZAOR010000057.1:0-3467 GCA_964486805.1 uncultured Sediminibacterium sp.
CGGGATTTTTTCAGTTTCTTTCATACGCAAACTGCAACAAGTTAGCTGATTCACTGCAATACAGCCAAATGAAATGTGTCGACTGGTATTTCATCCGGATAAGCCGCTTTGTGGATCACAGCTAAGCCACAAGGCTGTATCTGCCAGCAGTATGGCGGCCAGTTCCTCCCAGGTTTCCGCAGTGCCGGGAACCCCCAATTGATGCAGTAACAAGGTCAATATCTCAGCCCTGGTTTTTCCTGTTTTCCGCAGATAATAGATGGAACCTGCCCCTGCCGATTTGGATAATTTGATTGCATCAGCCCCTGTTAATAGACGGTGATGACAAAAAGCGTGTTCCTGGAAATGAGGCTCGGGCAATAAGGATGCGAGGTATAACTGAGCCAGCGAGGAGTCCATAAGATCTTCCCCCCGAACGATCAGGTTTACCCCGAAGTACATATCGTCACAAACGGAAGCCAGTTGATAGGCGGCCTGTCCATCTTTCTTCCGAATAATAAAGTCACGCATAGATGCCGGAAATGCACAGGTATGAGACCGGCCGGAATGGTCTTGTATGGTAATAGGCAGGTTGTTTGTCCTTAAACGCCAGTTGACACCTGGTTTTTCAAGGGGAATGTTTTTATCCAGGCAACTGCCGGGGCAACCTGCTGTAGCGGCTTGCTGCAAGAGACTGCGCGAACATTCACAGGCAAAGATCATACCGGTTGACCGAAGCTTATTCAACGCCGCATTATATAAATGCGTTCGGTGTACCTGGGAATATTCCTTTTCGAATGCTTCTTCATTTCGCGGGCCTTCGTCCCAGGGAATATTGAAAAAATCCAGTATCTCAAAAACATCCCGGATATATTCTTTTCTTACCCGCTGCTGATCCAGGTCATCAATACGCAGAAGTATCCGGGCTCCTGTGCTTCTTGCCAGGCCGGCAGTAAGCACAAAAGAAAACAGATTACCCAGGTGCAGGTATCCACTCGGTGTTGGGGCGAGACGGGTCCGGGTACTGGGTGCAAACATAAAGGCTTGAGAAGGTGAATTTTTCGGAAATCTGCTTGTCAACGGTTCAGTAAACTATCTCACTCTTGTTGTTGAACCTGAAACATTTACCAGGGTTCCTGCCAGATAATACCTGCATTCCTATCCTTTCCTTCTTCATTACTGTTTTCTTCCTCCGCTGCTCATCATCCCCCCGGCAAGCACACCTAGCAGCAGGCCGATGATCAGTCCGATTTTTACATTTTTTATGAGGAACCCGAGGCCAAGCCCGATGAGTAAGATTGTAGCTATACTTATTCTTTTCCTGGGCTGCATGTTGCTAATGTTTGGGTAAGGCAATCAGGTTCGCCAAAATGCGATAAGCACCGGGAATACCTGCCGGCAATTGCCGGAAAAGCACCAGGCTTACATAGGCGAAATTGCCCTTGCCGAAAGGCGCGATAGCGAGGCTGCCGCGGCTTTCATGTTCACCTGTATCATGCATGCCCAGCGGCATTTCGTAATGCGAATCCGCCTGCTCAACCTGGTAGGTACTCCGTTCCTGCACCCAGCCTTCGAAATCTTTTTCTGTGATCTTATTCGGGTAATTCAATACCGGATGGTCAGGGCGTACAAAATCCACTTTGGCGTCTTCTTCCGTTACCCGCAAACCCGTGCTGATGGAAAAAGGATAAGGCCCCAATTGGATACGACGCTGGCCAACATTGTTGCTCTTGATATATTGCGCAATCAGGTTACCGCCATTTCTCACATACTCATTCAATATGGCCTGTTTGTCTGTAATGTATTCAAACAGGTTGGCTGCACGAATACCCAGAATAACAGCATCGAACCGTTGCAGATTCTCTGCTGTAATATCTTTTTCTTCTAATGCTGTAACCGCATACCCCATTGCTTCCAGGGCCTGCGGCAGTTTGTCACCGGCTCCGGCGATATAACCAATCTGGTGTCCTACCGTTTTAATCTGCAGATTCACCAGGTTGGCAGTTGCCTGGGTAAAATAAGTAATAACAGGGATATGGTTGTAGGCGATTGTCCGCTGGCTGCCGCTATAAGCATGATCAGCTGCCGGTACTTCCAGATGCATCACTGTGCGTTTGCTTTCCGATGTACGGGCCGGGGTGACCTGGAAAACAGCATCTTTACCGATTGCTGGACGGAGGGTAGCAGGCTGTATGCGCAGATCCGGATCAGGGCTGATGGAAACCGGATAAGCCTGTTGTCCATCACCGTTTTCTTTCAAATGTACCGTTACATCCACCGGCTGTCCATTCAAAGAAATGTAATTGTCCTGTGTAAAATTGATTTCGGCCCTGGGCAGTACCGGTACAGGCTCATACAATTCTCCACGGGCGGGATCTACATATTTGTACATGACGGGGCGCTCTATCGTAAACACGACATCGCTGATCTTCACACGAAAACGCGCGGAGAAAGGGGGATCATTCCAGGCTTTCCCGATCTGCGTTTGATCCCGGACGGTAAAGATACCCTCCTGTTTGGGCTCCTGCAGCCAATATGGCTGTGATACCGGTTGATCCTCCGGAACGGGAATCTGCGCATTAACCGTCATGTTCTGATTTGGTGGCAGTGTTAGCTGCAAACTGCTGTCAAATCCTGCCAGTTGTACCTGCTGCCACACCGCACCTGCGGCATTACGCTGATTGACAAAGCAGCTCACCTGCAACTGGCCGCCCTGCACCACATAGTCCTGGCGGGTGGTTGCTTCTGTATATAAACCGGCACAGGCTTCTACGAGCTGCTGCGTTTCTTTCAGTTTTTGATCACGCCAGTTGGAAGCCGGCAAAGCCGCAATGGCTTTGTATAGCCGAACCAGTGCCGGCACCGATGTTTCGGGATGTACAAAATTGTAAGATGCAAGAATGGCAGCCGCTTCTTTGGCAATGTCTTCGGTACCGGGTATCCGGCTCCAGGTGGTATTCACTCCATCCATCAGGTCCTTTTGAGGGGCTTCGCCGCCAAGTGTCTGAAAAAATTCGTAAAAATTTCCCTTGGTATGCGGGCGTCCTTCTCCCTGGCTTTTATGCATGGTGCGGGCTTCCCCGCCTATCTCTCCATAACTTTCTCCCAACAAGGGATTGAAGATACCTGCTGCAATTTTTAACTGGTCGGGGGCAGTCGTGTTATTGCCGCCAAAGTTAAAAGTGTTCCAAAGAATGCGTTTGGCCTGCCAGGGTTTCACCCCATACTGAAACTGTTCCGGGAATTTTTTGGGATCGGCAGCCGCGGTAAAAGCTTCCTGCGCGAGGATGGAAGAAGCGGCATGATGTCCATGGCCAGCGCGCGCATCCCCCGGGAAACGGGTAATGATGATATCCGGCTGAAATTTCCGGATCATCCAGACCACATCACTCAATACTTTCTCCCTGTCCCAGATACGCAAAGCTTCGGTGGCGTTCTTGCTGAAGCCGAATTCGTAAGCGCGGCTGAAATATTGTTCAGCACCGTCA
>CAZAOR010000058.1:0-2556 GCA_964486805.1 uncultured Sediminibacterium sp.
TTGCGCGAGACGGGCATGCCTTCCGGCAACGGACATGAAGGTAACGGGCGCGAAGGGAGCGGCCGCGAGGGGAACGGCCGTGAAGGGCACGGACGCGATGAGCGCGCAGTGCCAATGCCGCCGGTCGAGCGGATGTATAAGCCGCGCGGCACACTTACCGAAAAAGAGCGGCCCACGACATTCGATCGCGAGTCTCTGCACCACGGGACGATCTCGACGAGTTCGACCGGGAATAACTCGGTCGTACGGTTAACGCCGAAGACCGACTCACGGCACGTGCCAAGCGGCCCGCGCGACTTGAAGGATTACGACCAACCGGCGTACATGCGCCGCGGCGTCACACTTCCGGCTATCGAAGAGCAGGAGGAAGCAGCCGCGCAAGCAACGGTCTCGGATACGCGGTCCGTTGCAGCCCAGCCGGAGACTCGCCGTCACGACCCGGACGACCGGCCCGCATTTCTTAAGAGGATAATGGACTGATCGAACAGTCTCGAAATACGGCTGCCACTTCCGATGAGGGGGTGGCAGTTTTCTTTTTTTGGGAGGATGAAAGGAGTACAATCACGTCAGTATAGGGGAGCGTCGAGCGGGGACGCTCGAACTACGCGGTGATTAGATAGTCTCGAAACACGGTTGCCACTTCCGATGAGGGGGTAGCCGTTTTTTGGGGATGGGAAGTGGATTAACGAATACCAATTAGCGTTATGTAGTCTTCAAGTAGAAGTATTTGAAGTACTTTATGAGGACCGGAATTACTTATTCTGTTTCAAGAATAAAATGAGAATAAACGCGATTCAGATTCCAAAGGGAGTCATTCTTCAAAATGGTCTCAGTGAGTTAAATATGAGATCGCTTGGTCGCACCGTTATATTGGCCGGTAAGAATGGCGCTGGTAAAACAAGAATATTGAACAAGATTGCTTGCTTGAAGAACCGTGATGTAGCACTTGTTACTACCGTATGCGACCCCATTCATGGCGACAAGACACTAGAGATTCAAGGCCCCAATTCTGAGCCTTTCATCCGTGCAGAAGTTTCTGGTGAAGTCGAATTACTAGAAAAAAGCGGAAGATATTGGGAGCGTTCGCCTGAATGGACCTCACAAATTATTCAATATAACTTTGGAGCAGCTTTCCATTTTAGGCCACCCAATGAAGTTACACTTTCTGAACTTCGAAATGCAGTTTCTAAGGTATCAAATGTGTCACTTTATATGCATGATTACGCGCTGCCGTACATACAAGATACGTGCGATAATTGGTGGCGCGTCACACACCAGGATTCCAAGGTCGAGCCTATTATTAAGGCAAAGGTCATTGAGCGATATGAGTTGCTCCAAAAGAATATCAAAACGCTTCTGCAGACCGATTTAGAGTACGATACCTTTGACGCTAGGATTTTTGGCGCTGAATTAAAGTTTTCATCCTCGACTCTCTCGAAGGGCCAAGGCAATCTTCTGAACTTAGCTATTGCGCTTACCGAGCAGACAAGGACCTTAGAAGGGTGCATATTGCTGATGGATGAACCGGAAAACAGCATGCATCCGGCGGCCTTACTTGACTACATTGACAGAATTGAGAATGCGATCGGCGATGGGCAGGTATGGATTGCAACTCATTCCATCCCGTTGCTATCCCATATCGGGACGGATTCCGTTTGGTATGTTGCTGATGGCGTTGCCACGAAGGGATGGCCCAAAACAATTGAAGTTTTGAGTGACCTTGTTGGTTCTGAATCAACTCGAGAGAAATATGCAGACTTTTTGACATCTCCCTATGCATATCAAGCTGCTGCGTTTGCAGCTGAGGCGATGATGCCTCCGGCAGTTGTCTTTACAGATGGGAAGGATCCGCAAATTCGGCAAATACGCGGTTCACTAAGTAATCTCAGTAGGCCGATCAAATTATTAGACTACGGAGCTGGCATGTGCCGATTGTTAGAAGTATGTAGCGTTGAAAATGAAGGTATCACTCCTATTAAGAATTTCGATTACTATGCGTTTGACGTGTTGAAGGACGTTCTCGAGGAAGCGATTGCTAACATAAGTCGGTATTACCCTGATGCGCCCTCGCGTTACTTTAATGAGATGACGTCGTTGACCGACATGCACATGCGGAGTTTTGATGTGATTGCAATGACTAATACACTGCATGAAATTTCACCTTCTGACTGGACTACGTTATTCGGTCAGGTAGGAAGTGTTACCACATTGCTAAAGGATGACGGTTATCTGCTTCTGACTGAAAATACTCTGATGCGGCACGGCGAGATCGCATATAAGGAGGGATTTTTAGTGTTGCGAAGGCAACATATAGAAGTGCTGTTCGATGTTAAAGCATCAGAAAGTGCAGAATTGATTACGGACTTCGATCAAGGTGACCGTTTGCAGAGCACAATAATTCCGAAGAGATTCTTGATGCAGGTCACTAAGGATTCAATTAATAAGACGGTTGCTCAAGTGCAGGCAACGGCCAGTATTGAATTGCGCAAGCTTCTCAAAAACCCTGATGTGAAAAAATCCCGTGAATACGCCTTTTGGTGTCAGCAGTTTGCAACC
>CAZAOR010000059.1:0-4288 GCA_964486805.1 uncultured Sediminibacterium sp.
TGCAGGTTGCCGCGCAGGGTGATCTTCCCTGCTAACCCCCTGATTTGCGTAATTTTGCAGGAGCAAGTCAACCCAAAAGTGGCAACCATGATCAAAACAGGCAATCCCGTGATCAGTATTTATACAGAAATGACACCGAACCCGGAGACTATGAAGTTTGTGGCCAACAAGCTACTCTATCCGGGTAAAAGCATTGATTTCGCAGACGAAACCACGGCATCCCCTTCCCCCCTGGCAAAGGAACTGTTCAGTTTTCCCTTTATAAAAAGTGTATTTATCGCCAGCAATTTCGTTACACTTACAAAAACCAGCGATACGGAAGACTGGCAGGATGTGATACCAACGATTAAATCCTTCCTGAAAGAATACCTGGAAAACGGCGGTGTGGTAGTGAATGAAGAAGAAGTGGCCCAGGTTAAACAGGAGGCCAGTAATACTGTGAGTGCGGATGATGACGATGTGGTTAAGCGTGTAAAAGAATTATTGGAAAACTATGTGAAACCGGCCGTAGAAATGGATGGTGGTGCTATTCAGTTCAAAAGTTATCACGAAGGTGTGGTGAACCTGATGTTACAGGGCAGCTGCAGCGGATGTCCCTCTTCCATGATCACGCTGAAAGCGGGGATCGAAGGGATGATGAAACGAATGATACCGGAAGTAAAAGAAGTAGTGGCAGAAGCCGAATAAATTATTTTTGTGCGTTGGGTTTTGAAATGTCCTGCTTTGCGGGAAATTTTTTTGTAAATAGATTTCCTATTAGCGGGCAGACATTTATCGTATTTTGTACGACTAAATAAACCGGCACAGCAATGACCGATAAGCTGCGGCAATTTTTTACGGACTACCTGCCGGCATTGCTGGCTTCGACGGCCGGCTTGCTTTTTCTGCATTATTTTTTTCGACATAGCGGGATCGGTATCTCTCCGGACAGTGTTTGCTATAGTTATTCCGCAGCGCATTTTTCATCTGAAAACCGGTTTAACAGCTTTACAGGCTTGCCCTTGGTTGAGTTTCCGCTCGGTTATCCGGCTATGCTATGGCTGCTGCATGTTGTTAGCGGGTTGTCTGTAGAAACTTTGGCGCCTGTAATGAATATGTTTTTGTTTGCAGGATTACTGTTCCTTTCAAACCGGCTCCTGCTCTCAATGAATTTGCCTTTTCTGTTGCGGGCTCTGATACTGGCCTGTCTTTCTTGCAGTCCGGCCCTGCTGGAAGTATACAGTATGTTATGGTCGGAAACCCTTTTTCTTTTCCTCTCCGTTTTATTTTTTGTTTTGTTAAACGGGTATTTTAAACGGCCGGTGCTTTTGCGATTGGCAGTGGCGGCACTAACCTGTTCCCTTGCCATGGTGACCCGGTATGCCGGCGTTACACTGCTGGCTGTAGGTGTTTTTTTTCTGTTTTTTGATCCTGATACCACCCTGCGGCGGAAGGCCAGCCGTTTGTTTTTATGGGTTGTCCTGAGCAGCTCCCTGCTTTTACTCAACCTGCTGCGGAACCAATATTATCTGCATCAACTGACAGGGGTGCGGGAGCGTTCATTGCATGGCTTATCAGAAATTATCAGAGAGATGGGAGACAGCCTATCAGACTGGCTGCCTTTTTTGCATGGGCATCCGAATACAGCCACAGTCGTATGGATTGTTTTATTAGTAACCGCCGCGATTTTGTTGATAAAAAGGATCCTGCAACCTCAGTACCTGCCATCACCGGATTCCCTGCTGCTGGCTACTGGTCTTTTTTATGCAGGATTTATGTTGCTGGCCGCTTGGGTATCACGGTTTGAATATCTCACCAGTCGCCTGCTTTCTCCTTTGTATATCCCCCTCTTTATTGCGGTGCCGGCAATTTGTTATCAATGGGCCAGGCAAAAAACAAAGCCCATACGAAATATGATGTGGCTTGTTTTACTCTGTTGGTTTCTTGGATTGCAACTACAGTATTACCGGTTGAATGCCGAAGCCTGGGAGGGGATAAAAGATGCTGGTATCCCCGGTTACAGCGAAGACTCCTGGACCCGGTTGCCATTGGTCCAATACCTGCAAGCACACCCGCTCACCGGTACCGTATATGCCAATGCCCCGGATGCTGCCTGGTACCTCTGCGGGATCCGTTCGAAACCGTTGCCGCATAAAGATCTCCCGGCAGAACTCGGGCAACTGCTGCAAGTACCAAAGTTTGCACTTGTCTGGTTTACTGACGGGGATAACCCCGATCTGGTTTCATTCGATTATTTATGCGCACATGCAAGACTGTTATCCATGAAGAGAATAGAAGGGGGTTGGATTGCGCAATTTCAAAAAAAATGAAAAAGTACAGTTGCTGATATTTGGGAATAACTGATTCGCTGTTCGTATTTTGTATGCTAAACTTTTCAGTACATGAAGCGTTTTTTTATAGTATTGTTGAACGTAACCTTTGTAACCGCCCATGCCCAGGATACTGCACTGGTGCATATCTCGGCGGATAGTTCTGTTATTGTATTAACGCAGGCGGGCGCTTCCCACCTGGCTGCCCTGCCTTTGAAATGCCTGCAGCAGGAGTATCCGAATAAAACGAGTCATACCATAAACGGTGATGGCGATCAGCTAAAATCACCCCGGCAACTGCATCCGGCCTTTTATGGTTGTTTTGACTGGCACAGTGATGTACACGGTCATTGGATGCTGGTGCGATTACTGAAATTATTTCCGGATATGCCGGAATCCCCGAAGATTCGTACCGCGATTGGGGAGAATATTACCCCGGAACATATCCGGGACGAAACCGCGTATTTCGGTGGAATCCTGAACCGAACGTATGAACGCACGTATGGTTGGGCCTGGCTCCTGCAATTGCAAAACGAACTGCGATCCTGGCAGGATACCGAAGGACAGCAATGGGCAAAAACCCTGCAACCTTTATGCGATACCGTGATCAGTTTGTGGATGCAGTTTTTACCCAAGCAAACCTATGCTAACCGGACAGGGGTGCACCCGAATACCGCATTCGGCCTGGTACTGGCGCTGGATTATGCCCGGGCAAGCGGTAATAAAAAATTTGAGTCGGCCCTTTTACAGTCTGCGAAGAAACTGTATGGGAATGACCGGTCCGCACCTGCCCGATGGGAGCCGGATGGGACAGATTTTTTATCCCCTTCTTTAGAAGAAGCCGACCTGATGCGACGTGTACTGGATAAAGCCTCATTTGGCAGATGGCTGCATAACTGGATTTCACCGGAAGCGTTGGCCCATCTTACCCGGTTACCGGTTATTTCAGACAGAAGCGATTACCAGATCGTACACCTTGATGGACTCTGTTTCAGCAGAAGCTGGTGCATGCGCGGCATCGCATCGGCCCTGTCCCCTGCGGATCCCTATCAAAAGATACTACAAAAGGCATCTGTCCAACATCTTGTAGCCAGTTTACCCCATATTGCGAGCGGCAGCTATGGCGGTGAACACTGGTTGGCCAGTTTTGCAGTTTACGCGTTGCAATCGCATGCCGATTACAATTAAAGAAACCAGTACCTTCCGGCACGAATGGGAATAACACAAATACTGGATCAGTTTATCAACGGGATTCGTCAAACGGGACCTGTTGAATTTATTGCGGTGTTTTCAGGTATTGCCAGTGTATGGTTAAGCAAAAAGGAAAAGATTCTGGTTTATCCGGTAGGACTGGTGAATACGGTATTTTATATATACCTGAGTGTAAAAGGGCATTTACTCGGAGAGGCCAGTGTGAATCTATATTATACAGTGATGAGCATTTATGGCTGGATTCTCTGGGCTCGAAAAGACAAAATCAGGCATGAAACGGTATTGCATATCACCAATAGCAGCCGGAGGCAATTGTTACAGCAGTGCTTGTTTTTTGTTGTATGCTACCTGGTCATCTTTTCTGCACTTACCTGGGCCAAGCAGGCTTTTGCACCAGAAGCTATTCCGTGGGCGGATGCGTTTGCTTCCGGAACTGCCTATACGGGTATGTGGCTGATGGCTAAAAAGAAAACAGAAAGCTGGTACTGGTGGATCGCAACAAATTCAGCATCCATACCGTTATACTTTGTGAAAGGATATGTTTTCACCAGCGTACAGTTTATGGTTTTGTTGGTAATGGCTTTTGCCGGACTGTTTGAGTGGAAGCAGAAAGCAAGAAGTGTACAAACAGCCATATACAATTAAATCAATCGCATCTGACTTGTAACGATGAAGACCCTCTCTTCAAGAAACATGATTCGAAAAATTGTTGTGATCGGCCCGGAGTCAACCGGCAAGAGCACCCTCTGTGAGCAATTGGCCCAGCA
>CAZAOR010000060.1:0-6901 GCA_964486805.1 uncultured Sediminibacterium sp.
CGCATTTATATCGGTCATGGGTCCCTCCGGATCAGGCAAATCTACCCTGCTGAATATTATCGGCATGCTGGATGAGCCCTCCGAAGGTTCCTATACCTTTCTTGATCAGCCGGTTTACAAAATCAAAGAAAAACAACGCGCGCAGTTATACAAGGAAAATATCGGTTTTGTTTTCCAGGCCTACCACCTGATTGATGAACTGACGGTTTACGAGAATATCGAGACCCCGCTTTTATATCAGCAACTGAAGCGGGCAGAAAGAGAGGCGATAGTGGCCGATATACTGGACCGTTTTAATATTGTCGGGAAAAAAGACCTGTTTCCCACGCAGCTATCCGGCGGGCAGCAACAACTGGTGGGCATTGCCCGGGCCCTGGTTGCCAAACCGAAACTTTTGCTGGCAGATGAACCTACCGGCAACCTCAACTCCAAACAGGGTGAAGAGATCATGGCCCTTTTTCAGCAGATAAACCGGGAAGACGGGGTTACCATCATACAGGTTACCCATTCTGAAAAAAATGCCGCTTACGGCAATCAGATCATTCACCTGCTGGATGGCAGAATTGAAAAAAGATCCTAAATATTTTGATGATGAATTACAGACGTTCCTTGCTATTGCTGCTCGCATTTACCCTATCCCTGCCGGCAACAAAAGCACAGCAGGACAGCAGTCGTAACCAGTTACTGACTTTATCAGCCTGCATACAAAAAGCCATCGAAAACAACCAGCAGGTCCGGGAAGCGGCTTACCAGGCGCAGCTCGACGGCGAGTCCTACAAACAGGCCAGGGCCAGCCAGTTACCCAGCCTGAATGCCGGTGTAAGCCATGGTATTAACCAGGGACGCAGTATTGACCCGTATACCAATACCTATGCTTCGCAGCAAATCAATTTTGCCAATTATTCGATCAATACCGGGGTAACGATCTGGAATGGTGCTGCCCTCCGGAACAACATTCACAGTACCGAGTATGCTTACAAAGCCAGCGAGATGGACTGGCAGCAGGCGAAAGATAATATTACCATCAATGTGATACTGGCTTACCTGCAGGTGCTTACCTACCAGGAACAACTAAGCATTGCAGCATCCCAGGTAGCAGTGACCAAAGCACAGGTTGACCGGCTGGAAATCCTGAATAAGAACGGGGCTATCGCACCTGCAACCCTGTATGATCTGAAAGGACAGTTGTCCGGTGATGAACTGAATAGGATCAATACCCGTAACAGCCTGGCCACTGCCCGGCTTTCCCTGGCCCAGTTAATGAATATTCCCTACCAGGATCTTGGCGCAATCGAACCCCTGCCGGTAACCGGCAACCCGCTGTTGTACGATGGGGACGCCAATCGTATTTACCAGACAGCCCTGGATCAGTTGGCTGTAGTGAAAGCAGCGGTTTTCCGGAAGCTGAGTGCCGAAAAAAGATACCAGTCAGCCAGGGCCCAATTATTACCGACCCTGAGCTTCAATGGTGCATTCGGTACCAATTATTCCAGTGTGGCAAGCCGGCAGACCCTGGTCGGTACCAGTGATGTTGCCACCAGTTCCTACGTGAATGTCAGCGGTTCCAAACTGCCGGTATTTGCTCCCCAGAATACCTATACTGCCCAAAAGATCAGTTATGGCGATCAATGGAGCAATAATTTCAATTCTTCCCTCAGCATCGGGTTACAGATACCGATATTGAATGGTCGCCGGGCCAGGACCAATATGTACCAGGCGAAGATTGCAGAAAAAAGAAGTGGTTTCGAGGAACAGACAGTTAAAACGCAACTGCACCAGGCGGTTGATCAGGCCTATATCAATATGCAGGCGGCTCAGGACCGTTTGCAAATGCTGCAGAAACAGTTAGATGATTTCCAGGCTTCTTTCGAAGCGGCAGAAGTCAGGTTCAATGCGGGGGTTACCACTTCCGTGGAATACCTGATTGCCAAAAACAATGTGGATAAAACGAGGAACAGTTATGTGTCGGCCAAATACGACTATTACCTGCGGCTGAAAGTACTGGACTTCTACCAGGGTAAATCATTGTGGTAATCAGAAGAACCCCTCAGGCTGCCGGTAAGGCAGCCCCTAGATTTTTCAGCAATTGGATCTGCCCTATATGATAGCTGTCATGCTGTAGGCATCCCATGAGTAAGGCATAATAGGTTTGCCCTTTTACGGGAGATGCTTCCTGCAATTTTGCAGCATCGAATTGTTGAATCTTGGCAATCAATTCCCTGGATATTTGTTCAAAATGGAGCTTGGCTGTTGTCCAGGCGGCATCACTTGTGTCAGCAGGCTGATAAAAATCCGGCATCGGGGGTGTACTGGTTTCCCCGGTTAACCTGCTGATCACGATCTTGCGCCAGTAAATCAGGTGATTCAGCAGCATCCAGCAGGAATTGCCTTTGGGATAAGGTTTGCGTGCAGCAACCGAAGCAGACAGACCCTTTAACACCTGCGCCATATTCAGCCCGATCCAGCAATCCCCATCCTGCAGTTTCCGGAACAAATCCACGATCTTTTGCGATTCACCCATACATTTGAAATGAATTGTAAACTTACCGGAAAAGCTTCCCGGCAAAAAAGTATAAGAGGATGAACGGTTATCAACAGGAGATCCAACTGCGCTGGTGCGATCTGGATCCCAACTTCCATGTAAGACATTCGGTATATTATGATTTCGGAGCGGCAGTCCGCATGGATTATCTGGCAGCACAGGGATTAACGGCCGCCGTGATGCAGGAAAACCAATTAGGCCCCATTTTATTCCGGGAAGAAGCCCGTTTTCTCCGGGAGATAAAATTGGAAGACCGGTTACAGATCCATCTGCAACTGGTAAAAGCCAGAAAGGATATGAGTCGCTGGACCTTCCGGCATGAAATATGGAAGAACGGTAACACGCTGGCAGCAATTCTGACCGTAGACGGCGCCTGGATGGATACCCGCTTGCGAAAGCTAACCGCTCCGCCCGCAGTATTCCGCAGCATTTTTGAGCAAGTTCCCCGCTCCGATGATTTTACCTGGTCTGATGCAAACGAAATTCATTAAACTTGAACCGGCCCAGGCAAAAGATCTGGCACATCTGGCCCGAACTATTTACCGGGAAAACTATCTGTATCTTTGGAAACCCGGCGGCGCGGAATGGTATATGCACCACCATGCTTACCGGGAAGACCTGCTTGCCGCTGAAATCCGTGCCGACCATTGCGCTACCTATTTCCTGCTGGAAAACAGTTTACCGGTAGGTTATCTGAAACTCGTTTGGCAGGAACCTATCTCAGCTAAAAACGGCATACTCGAAATTGAACGCATTTATTTATCTGAGGCGGCTAAAGGCAGAGGCTACGGGCGCAAGTTGATGGAATTTGCGGAAACCCAGGCAAGCCTTACCGGTATACAAACACTGCGCCTCAAAGCCATGGACAGCAGCCTGGATGCCATCCGATTTTATACCCACCTGGGTTACAAACAGATCGGCAAGTATTATCTATGTTTTCCGCTCATGCTGCCCGCTTACCGGGGAATGGTGATACTGGAAAAACAAATCGATAAAAAAAATCCCCCCGCAAGCGGAGGGAAACCTGGTTTTTAAAGGACAATCTTTTTACAGGGAACGACGGGATGCCAGCGTAGCTGATTTCGCCTGCCGCTGGATATTCCAGAGGTCAACAATACCAAAACGATTGTTTTTTCCGGCCTTCACCGGCAGTACCACATCCGTGGCAATGGTTTCTTTTACTTCTTTCACCAGTTGTTTCAGATGACCCTCTTCCATTTGTACAATAGAAGGCATAACATTACTTTTCATAGTATACGCTTTTTTTAACAGTCAATAAATTCGATGAGCGGAACTGGGAGAAAACAGGTGCAATCGTCAGTGCAGAAGCTTCAGGCTCGTTATTCAGGCAGTTTTTATCTTCCCGCTCATTTTTGCGAGTGCAAAGGTACGGCTAATTTGCTTTACAGCAAAATGAAAACGTAAATAGACTGTTAATATCAGGCTGCACTCTTGCTGCGACGGGTGCGGATCACCCGGGAAAAAAGGGAAAGCTCCCGATCAAATAAAAAGCGGAATAGGAGTTTGGTCCAGGACGTATGATGGGCCAGCCCATTGTAAAAACCAGGTGCCTGTTCCCGTATGCGTGGTAATTTATTCCAGGGTATGGAAGGAAAATCATGGTGTTCATTGTGAAAGCCCACATTGAAAGCGAAGACATTCATCACTCCGTAATAGCTATAGGTTTCCTGGGTACCTTTGGTAAGATAATGCTCCTGAATCCATCTGGCCCCAAGCGGATGTAACCCGACTGAGAAAAAGAAACTGGCAATCAGGTAGATGAGCGCATGGCCGCCCCAGTAATAGCTGATGGCAGCTACCACCAGCACCTGCACCAACCAATTGAAAGCCACCCATTTTTGTGAGAGGCGGATTTCCTTTAAGCGAAACAGGCGAAACAACTGGAAAAAGGGGTAAAACAGCAGCCAGATCATTTTGCCGATACAATAATTATTGATGAGCCTGGCTTCCCAGTAATTGGGCAGATCCCCATCCAGTTCATGTACGCCCTGGTGTGCGTGGTGTTTCAAATGATAGGTTTCAAAGGAAACCGAGCTCGGAAAAACCAGGGGCGCATTTGCCAGCATACCCGCAAGCCTGTTGGCGATATGGGAACGAAATAACAAGCGGTGAGAACACTCGTGAATCATCACAAATAATGCATGATCCAATAAGGCTCCCGCCAGGTAGGCTACCAACAGCAAAACCCACCAGGGCCAGTGTACCGATAAACCCGCCAACAAAAACTGGAGGGCTATCAGGCCAACGATGGCCCAGCAACTGAGCGGGTTTTTACCAATCAGGGAACGAATGGAAGGACAATCAGCCAGGATCTGTTTGGTCCGTATGCCATGGGGTTCACAAGTATCCGATTCAACAAAAGCAGAATGACGCATGCAACAAGGTAACCCGAATGGTTCATCAAAAGTTCAAATATTTCAATTAAATAAGTATATATTTTTATTTTATATCGAAAACAGTTACTGAAAATCCCCGCGGGCCTTTCACCAAGAATCCCGCTAATGCCCAACTGCTTTGCTTTTAGATGCCTGTTACCGGCAGTTCATCGTTATTCCCTTGTCTCTCCTTGACGAACGGATCCGTGATATACCTGGCCATAAAAAACGGGTCTTGTAAGATGCTACAAGACCCGCTGTTTGCCGGACGGGTTCCGGCTTAGCCGGGAAAGGGTTAAGCAGTTCCTTGCTTCTGCCCCATCCCGTTCATCAGTCCAACTGCCGCCCCGGTAATGGCGGTCATGACAGCGCCACAGAGGATATCCACCAGGGTGCCATTCAGATTGGAAATATTGGCGGTACCATACATGACCAGGTCGGAACCGGCGGTCATCAACAACCCGATAATAAAACCTGCACCCAATCCCGCTCCGAGCGAGCGGATATTCGCCCACCGGTTGAAAATGTAAGAGATGGTGAGGCCATAAAAAAGGTTACCGGCAATAAGGGCCCACCAGACCATGTCTGTGCTGGCACGCATTACGCCAGTTGCCGTACCATGGTTTGCGGTAAAAAAACTCATGAGCGCGAGTCCGTAAATCAGGTACCCGGCGAAGAATGAAACCACGCCTCCAACTATTCCGGAGACGACAAACTTGGATGTTTGCATAGCAATCGTTTTGAGGGGTAATAAAATAATGGCCTTGTTAAAATAGACATCCATTCCGGTAAATGCAAGCCATTCCCGGGTCTTGTTTCCTATTGTTGATAAAATCCCTGCCGGGACAGCCGGGGCAAAACCAGGCAGGTACCGTAATTTTAGCCTACACCTGATCATTTTACCTATGCAACCTATTATTACCTCCTTGCTCTCATTCGGAATGTCCGGCCGGGTATTCCATGCGCCCTTTATCCATCTGCATCCCGGTTTTCAGTTGAAATCCGTTTGGGAAAGGACCAAAAATGAATCGCAGCAGTTTTACCCGTCTGTGCAGGTTCTGCGTTCCATGGACGAAATCCTGGAAGACCCTGAAGTGGAACTGGTCGTTGTCAATACGCCCACCGGAACCCATTTTGACTATACCCGCCGGGTGCTTGAGGCGGGCAAGAGCGCAATTGTGGAAAAAGCTTTTACCACCACCCTGGCGGAAGCAGAAGAACTGCGGGAACTGGCGAACCGGAAAGGATTGTTTGTTTCAGTGTTTCAAAACCGCCGCTGGGACAGCGATTTCCGCACGGTTAAAAAAGTACTGGCAGATGGATGTTTGGGGGAGATCATGGAGGCGGAATTTCACTATGACCGGTACAATGATCAGTTGAGTCCGAAAGCGCATAAAGAAACACCGGCTCCCGGTGCCGGGATCGTGTACGATCTGAGTCCGCACCTGATTGACCAGGCCCTATCTGTTTTCGGCATGCCCGAATCGGTGTTTGCCGATCTGCGAATTACGAGGCCCGGCTCCAGGGTGGATGATTATTTTGAAATCCTCCTGTATTATCCGGTTCTGCGTGTGCGGCTGAAATCAGGATACCAGGTACCGGAACCAATTCCCTCCTATGTGATACACGGGCGTCAGGGTTCCTTTCTGAAAAGCAGGGCAGATATCCAGGAATCCATGTTGTTGCAGCATATTCCTCCTTCTGCTCCAGACTGGGGAATGGAACCGGCATCCGAAATGGGCTTGCTCTGTACCCTACAAGGGGGCAAGCTGGTACGGGAAAACATTCATTCCCTCCCCGGCAATTACTACCTGTATTATGACGGGATATATAAAGCCATGCGCGAAGGCGCTGAACTGCCGGTGACGGCAACAGACGGCGTCAATACCATGCGGATCATTGAAGCGGTATTTACCAGTCATGCCACCGGCAAAAGAATCGATCTGCCGCATGCATAACTATC
>CAZAOR010000061.1:0-9023 GCA_964486805.1 uncultured Sediminibacterium sp.
TATCCAGATCGGCGGTGTTCCGCAGCCATTGGTGACACCGTATCTTGGATACCGCAAATATTACCGGCTGAATGGTGGTTATTATGATACGGATGGTTATATAGGTACCTGGGGTTTTGTGAACCATGATTCACTGTTGGAGAAGATCAGCGGTTCGGCTGTTCCGGTAAACTGTTGCCAGGGGTATAAAGTTATCTCACTCAGCTACAATACAATGACACTTTCCTATTACAGCGGTGGTAAAAAGGTGCAGGCTTCCTTTATTGCTGTCAAATAATCGGCAATTCACCGGATAAGTCGTGGAATTATTTGCAGTGGTTCGGAATTGTCTGAAAGTTTTTGTTTATTGCACGTAAGGAATCCGGAAACATTCCTGTTCTGTCTGCATGCATATCTTCAACCGAATTATCGCCGTTCTATTTTTCTTTTGTTGGATGGAAGCGGATGTTACTGCTCAGGCATCCTACACGCCGGAGGCACTTACGGTGGCCATCAATCCCCAAACAGGCAGTTACAGTGTTGTTTCAAAAAGATTTAACTGGCATTTTACCGGTTCTATTGGGCATCCCATGGATAGCGCAAAGTTCCTGAGCGGGAAGGATGCTGTGGGAGATTATTGGATGATCCGGTTTCGGTGGGTTGATAAAATTGCCTACCGGGCATCCATCCGCTGGTATAAACGAAAACCGATTGTACTGTTTACGCTGAATATGCCGAATGGGTCAAAAGGCTATTCGCCGGTGCCTTTCCCGGATTTTACAAAACTGCCAACCGGCTTATATCCTTTCAGTTATCATAACCGGATTTTCCCCCTGGCCCAGATTACCGCCGAAAATACGGCTACACCCTGGATGTTCTTCAATGAAAAATTACAGGCTTTCGTTGTTTCACCTGCCTCGGACTTTATGGTATCTATGATGTCGGGAAATGGTACCGGCAGAATTGCCAGCGGGCTGAATCCGGAAGTGCAGCAGTTACCGGAAGGCTTTACCCATTCCAGCATTTTTGTAATGGGGAGAAATATCCATACAGCCTGGAACCGCTGGGGAGAAGCATTGCGCAATATTTACCAGCGGAAGCGGCCTGCTGCTGATGCAGACCCCATGCTGCGTTATTTTGGTTTCTGGACCGATAATGGCGGTGACTATTATTATCATTACGATACCACCCTGGGTTATGCAGGAACCCTCCTGGCCGTGCGCGATCATTATAAAAAGGAGGGGATTCCCCTTGGTTATATGCAACTGGACAGTTGGTGGTACCAGAAAACACGGAATAATGTATATGGCATACAAGGAGCGGATAAAAAGATAAAGGAATATCCTGTCGGCAGATGGAACCTTTCCGGCGGATTGTGGAAATATGAAGCGGATCCGCAGCTATTCCCGCAGGGCCTTAAAGCTTTCCGGCAGCAACTGGGCTTACCCCTGATCACACATAACCGATGGATTGATTCTGCCAGCCCTTACCATCAACAATATAAGATTTCCGGTATTTCGGCGATTGATTCCGGTTATTGGAATGAGGTAATGGCCTACCTGCATGATGCTGGCGTGGCAGGATACGAGCAGGACTGGATGAACTATGCCTATACCAATAACCCGGAGATGATCTCGGATATCCGCATCGGGAATGCTTTTACCGATGAAATGGCAAAAGCTGCCGGAAAATATGGAATCAGCCTACAATATTGTATGGGCTTACCCCGGTATTTTATGCAGGGTTTGAAATACAATAACCTGACTACGATTCGTACAGCCGGGGATCGTTTCAAACCGGAACGATGGTTCAATTTTATTTTCACTTCCCAGTTGGCATATGAAATGGGCATCTGGCCCTGGTCAGACGTGTTCCGGAGCGGGGAAAAAGGAAATATGATTGTATCCGTATTATCCGCTGGTCCCGTAGGAACCGGGGATTCTATCGGTCATGAAAATAAAGACAATATTTTCCTGGCCTCCCGCAAAGATGGGGTGCTGGTAAAGCCAGACCTGCCATTGCTGCCGATGGACCGGGATTACCTGCATTTTGCCCAAAAGAAAAAGCTACCGGTACTGGCTCACACCTACACGCAGCATGGCGATATCCGGACTTCTTATGTTTTTGCATTCATGGAAGACAGTACCCTCGAGCACCAATACAGCTTTACACCTGCTGAACTTGATTACAGCGGACGCGTAGCGATATTCAATCCTTTTACCGCCCATCTGCGTATTCAAAAAGCGGATCTTTTGTATCGGGGGCAAATTCCCGAAGACCGGTACCAATTATTGGAAATCGCTCCGGTTGACTCTGTTTCCGGTATCGCATTTTTCGGGGATGCCGGGAAAATTGCGGCTACCGGTAAAAAAAGGCTTCCGCATTTAAAATGGATCCCGGGCGGCATCCAGTTGGAAGCAATATTTGAAGAGGGGGAGGGGGAATTGGTGTTCAGGGGATATGCCCCCCATGCAGTGAAAGCCAGCCGGGGCAAACTGGTATGGGATGCAAAGACCGGCTTATTTACGCTGACCGTCAAAGCAGCCAGGAACCGGAAAGTGAGCAAGAATATTACAATTCTGACGAAATCTTAAGTGCCCGTGATTGGCTGTTCATTTTAATATCCAGGTAAAGTAAGGCTGGGCTCCAATGCACGCAATCAAATTCTTAACGCAGATATTCGAAAGTGCCGGTCTGCCTGTTCTTTCGCACATTTCCTGCGGGGAAATACCGGCCATTCATGGCAAGATACACGCCTTTGGGCAGTGTTTGTACGAAAGCGAGAGCGCTCCCTAAATTAAAGAGGCCATCCGAGCTGCCGAATCGGATAGGGATCATGGCCCCGGTGAGGATAATGGTTTTATCTGTGATGTGCTTTGCCAGCAATTCTGCTGTTTGTGACATGGTGTCGGTGCCATGTGTGATTACAATATACGGTTCTTCCGCACTCATGCATTGCTCCAGTATCAGTCGCCGGTCGGCATCCGTCATTTCAAGGCTGTCAATCATCATCAGCGTACGGATCTGCACATCCAACTTGCATCTGCCCAGGCTGAGCAATTCGGTCATATGTGTATCCTTGAAAAAAAGCTCCCCGGTAAGTTCATTATATTCTTTATCGAAAGTTCCTCCGGTAATAAAAATGCGGATCATGGCGGCTAATCGGATTAGAGAATAAAACTACACTATTTTTTACTGGTGCTTCCCGAAAACAAAGCATGTAAATAGGGAGGTATTTTATTTGATGCAGGATTTGAGTAATTTGAGGAGGTGGATACGGCTGCATACCGGAAAACGGGTACCTGCTCATCCAACTGAAACAGTTTGTTATGGGTCCGAAAAAACTTCCTCGTCGTGATTTTATCCGGCAAACCGGGATAACCGCTTCGGGCCTGCTGCTGCAGCGTCATACCGAAATGAT
The DNA here is from genome assembly GCA_964486805.1 of uncultured Sediminibacterium sp. Lineage (GTDB taxonomy): Bacteria > Bacteroidota > Bacteroidia > Chitinophagales > Chitinophagaceae > Sediminibacterium. The sequence continues at coordinate 3,401 of CAZAOR010000061.1, forward strand.
GAGCCGGATGCCGGCGGGCGATATGCTGGCCAGAAAGCAAAGGGATGCCTTGTATGAACGAGGAACGGTTACTACCTATCTCAAATCCAAAGATGAACTGAAATATATCGGTATGCCGGTGAGCGGACAACATACCGGTACGCTCTATCTTTCGGGCGATGGCCGTTTGTGGCTTTGGGATATCTTTAACCTGAACCAGGAAGGTATTAACCCGCTTGATGTGGAATGGCGTTCCGGGACCGATAAAAAACAGCGGGTTCGTTCCCGGGATGGTTCGGCTTATCTCGCGCCTGCACGTTCGGAAGATATCATGCCTTTATTGCAAGGCTTTGCCATTGAATGTAAGTATGATGGGAAAACGGTACAACGGAGATTATGTGCACAGGACTGGTCAGAAGTGGCTTTTGAAGCAACTTACCCCGTTGCAAAAGTGATATATACGGATGCTGCGATGCCGGTGGAAGTTCATATGCAGGCTTATAGCCCGTTTATTCCGCTGAATGAGGATGATTCCGGACTGCCTGTAACTACTTTTACCATTACCATCCACAATCAAACCAGGTATCCGCTCTCGGTCCGCATCGTTGGCTGGCTGGAAAACAAGACGGCCCTGCATTCGGCAACGACCGGGAGTCATTACCGGGAAAATCAGCGGTTTTCTCAGGCAAAGTTGTCAGGTGTTTATTGTGTAGCCGGTAACCTGGCCAATGCAAAGAAAAAGATAGAGGACTGCTTTGATGCCGGAACACTCTGCATTGCCTGCCTGTCGGGTGATGCGCTAGCAACAACGGATATCCATCCGGCATCCACGCCGGAATTATTTGCCCTATCCGATGCAGCAGTTACCAGGAAATCAGCACAACAGCAATTGGTTGGAACGGTGCAGGTGTCTGTGCAAGTAGATCCCGGGAAGCAGCAGTCTGCAGATTACCTGATCAGTTGGCATACCCCGAACCTGGTTATCGGCAATGGTAAAACAATGCCAGATAAGGGTCGTTATTATGCCAATCGTTTTCAGGATGCAAAAGCAGTAGCTGAATATGTGACTAAGGAGTTTACAAGACTTTCCGCAGATACCCTGCAATGGCATAAAACCTGGTATGATGCTACCTTGCCCTGCTGGTTTCTTGAACGCAGTTTCCTGAATATTTCCACCCTGGCTACAACTACTTCCCACCGGTTCCGCTCCGGGCGATATTGGGCATGGGAAGGGGTTGGCGCATGCGAAGGCAACTGCACCCATGTTTGGCATTATGCTCAGGCCCCGTCCCGATTATTTCCCGCCATGGAAAGAGATAACCGGGAAAGGGTTGACCTGGGCATATCGCTGATGCCAGACGGAGGGATTTGGTTCCGGGGCGAATACGCAAAAGTTCCCGCTATTGATGGGCAGGCAGGCAGGGTCCTTGGTATTTACCGGGAACACCAGATGAGTGCGGATGATACTTTTCTTACACGGAATTGGGATAAAATAAAACGTGCTGTACAATTTATCCTGGATAAAGACAGGAACCAGGATGGGATGGAGGATACACCGCTGGAAAATACCCTGGATGCTGTTTGGGCGGGAGAAATTGCCTGGATCGTAGGTCTTTGTATCGCAGCCGTTCAAGCGGGGCAACTCATGGCTATCGAAATGAATGATATTGGTTTTGCAGAGGCCTGTCGTTCCTATGTTGAAAAGGGCCGCCGGAACATGGAAATGCAATTGTTCAACGGGGAATATTTTATCCATCGGCCGGATGCTGTTGAAGGTAAAAGGAAACTGGGTTCTTATAATACTTCCCATATTGACCAGGTGCTTGGTCAAAGCTGGGCCTTCCAGGTGGGCATGCCCCGGGTGCTTGATAAAACCAAAACGCTCTCTGCCCTGAAAGCCCTGTGGAAGTATAATTTTAAACAGGATGTCGGCCCCTACATCGCCCAGCATCCCGGTGGCAGACCGTATGCATTGCCGGGAGAAAGCGGTATGATCATGAATACCAATCCATCCGATGAGCCGCATCCGTATGGAGAAAATGTTACCTGGCAAATCGGTTATTTCCATGAGTGTATGAGTGGTTTCGAGCACCAGGTGGCATCTCATTTGATGGCGGAAGGCATGACCGATGAAGCCCTGATATTAACGAGGGCCATCCACGATCGTTACCATGCTTCCAAAAGAAATCCCTTTAATGAAATTGAATGCAGCGATCACTATGCCAGGGCGATGGCCAGCTATGGCAGTTTCATAACAGCCTGTGGATTCGCCTGCCATGGACCTAAGCAATACCTGCGGTTTGCACCCGCATTCAGCAAGGATGATTTCAGGGCCGCTTTTACCATGCCCGAGGGCTGGGGCAGTTATGCACAAAAAAAATCAGCCGGCAGGATGGCATACACCCTTCATGTGCACTACGGCCGCGTAAAATTGCAATCCTTGCAGTTAGACTGGCCGATGGATGATACAATCCAACACTGTACTGTTTCACTGGTTGGCCAGGACCAGGCATTCGACTGGCAGCAAACAGGACCGGATTTGATTCTGACCATGCATACCAGCCTCCTGATTCCGGCGGGCGAAACACTCCAAATAATCTGCACATGAACACGCGCGATGGTTTCTTGGCAATCCTCTTACTGGCGATCCTCACGAACTATGGCTGTAACCCGGTTCGGACAAATGCTCCCGGATCAGTGGACTCTCAGCAAAACTGGCAGCAGGAAATTACACAGGCAATGCCCATGATGGGACATCGTAACTGGTTACTGATTACAGATAGGGCTTTCCCGAAACAACAGGCACCCGGTTTTCATTATATCTCCGCCGATCAGGAATTATTGCCGGTTTTACAAGAGGTCCTGCAACGCTTGCATAGCGCCAGGCATATTCGACCAGTTATTTTCCTGGACAGGGAACTTGGTTACCTGACAGAGCAACTGGTGCCCGGTATCACCTCGTTCCGGGATTCCATGAAAACGGCATTGCAGGCCTATCCGGTGCAAACCATCCTCCACGATTCTGTTTTTACAAAAATGGCGGTGGCTTCCCGTTTATTTGATATTTGGGTATTGAAAACAACAGAGCTGAAGCCCTATACTTCTGTTTTCATAGAGTTAAACTGCGGATACTGGAGCGATGAAAATGAAAAAGCATTACGGGATATCATGCGGCATGCACACTGATCTTGTCGGGGTCATCCAAACAGCAGAAAACTTTGATGTGCTACTTAAATCCTGTCCTATTTTTTGGGGGTATCCAGTGAATTTTCTGTAAAGAATTGCAGGGCAGTATGAACCTGCTCTTCCGATAAACCAATCGCTTTAAAACGTTTACCGGCTTCCTCATTCAATGCCACCGTTTTTCGCACCCTGTCAAAATTATTTGGTGGCATCGCGGAAATGGCTAAGGCTTCTTTCTGCCGCCACACTTCGGTTTCACACAACATGTTTGCCTGTCGGCCATTGATTCCCAATTTATCCACCAGTTGTTTCCGGTATTTGGTTTGTAGCTGCAGGGTTGCCTGCTGTGGTGTCAGTGCCTGAAATGCGTTGCTGTAATTCAGTTCGATCAGCGGGCAGGATGCCGGATGAACTTCCCTGTTTTCCTTAAAAGATAATAAAGCCTTCACCTGGTCATTGGATAACCGAATATTCCTGTACCGCCGTACCATTTCTTCCTGTACTTCATTTTTGGTGGCAAATGTATCATTGGTATTGGCATCTATTTTAAGGTACTGCAATCGACCCCAATAGTCGATATCTCCGATCTTATCTGCCTCCTGTTCTGAAAGATTGAGCTGTTTCATCAGATCGGGCTTCTCACAAAAATTGAACAATTCTCTCATTTCCCCCGGGTTCCAGGAACTTTGTTTCTCCTGTGCCAAAACTGGCAAACAGTTACCTGTAACAACCAAGAACCCAATCATCCAAACAGTCCCTATTCTTATTCTGTTGAACATGCACGTTTATTTCTGTGGAAGTTACGAATTGTCTGAATTCGCCAACTGCTGTTTTGTTAAAATGTGTCGTGTCTGGTAAGTTGTTTGGCAAATCCGCTGTTTCGACAGATTTCCCTTTTGCGTAAACTCTTTGCCCGTAAAGCGTAAACAGGTGACTGCGGACACAGGCTAATTTGCCCACAAACCTTATGGCTGTTATTTTATTCGTCGGAGCGGACCTGCCAGATCAGGTTGCTCAGGAACTTGCAACCGATTATGTACTGTTTTGCCCGGAAGTGCGTGATGTGTTTTCGCTCCTGCAAACAGTTACCGCAGATATCATCATGCTGGCATTGAAACACTGGCATGCATTACTTTGGGAAGTGGTTGCCAGTTTGCCGGTAACGCCCGGCCTGGTACTCTTACAAATGCCAGGTGACCGGTTAACAGGCCATTGCCGCTTGCCTTGCTGGACATCACCATTTACATCCAAACGATTCCAGGAGATTCTCAGCATCCCGCGTAAACCGGACAATTATGCATTGGTGATCCTCCCGGTCCAGGGCAGCTATCTGCCTGTTTTGTTTGACCAGTTACAATTGGTACGCAGGCAGATGGATGGACAGGTCTTGGTATTTACGCAGGACGGGGATTATTGGGTCTCTTTACAATTTGAGGACCTGGCTGTTCAACTGCCAGTAACCCGTTTCACCTGCCTCAGCAACCAATTGATTGTTACACGTAAAGGGCTTCGGATAACTAAACGCGGCCTGTTTTTCCGCGGAGGATACCTGAGGATTGGCAACAGGTAGCGCTTGCGGGCAAACCGGGCTGCCATCACTTGATCCAATAACTGCCCGACTCATGGGTGGTATTTACTATTCAAGGAGGAGGCACCCTTGTATCCGGAATAAAGTCTGTCTATTACATGCATACCATAAGTGATGGAATATGCGTTAAAACTGTGAATGGAGGATCCTTTTAATCATCTGAATCGCGGTTTGGGAAAATCTCCCTCCTATATGAATGAGGCTTTTTGCAGGCCGATCATCTTGATATATCAAACAGAATTGCTTATTTTCTATAACTTATGTACCTTTAATTGTTGTGTAGTGATGTCCCCCTGTGGTTATAAGATCAGTTTTATTTTCTGCGGATGGATATTTATGCAACTATCATAAAACATTCCAACGACGCCATTATCAGTAAAAACCTGGATGGCATTATTATGAGTTGGAACCCTGCTGCCGAGATCATTTTCGGCTACAGTGAGCAGGAAGCCATTGGTCATCATATTTCCCTGGTTATTCCCCCGGATAAAATGCACGAAGAACCTGTTTTTATACAGGCACTTCGGGAAGGACGTCGTATAGAACATTATGAAACATCCAGGATCCGGAAGGATGGTACGCGCATAGAAGTATCCATCACTTTGTCCCCGATGAAAGATGACAATGGTACCATCATCGGAGGTTCCAAAATCGTCAGGGATGTTACGGCGAGGAAAATCGCAGAACAGCGGGTTGTGGAAAGTGAAGCAAGACTGCGGTCCACCCTTGATCGGATGTTGGAGGGGGTTCAGATTCTGAACCACGGGTTTCAATATCTGTATGTGAACGAAGCGGCTGCCCGCCACGGACGGGTAAGGCAGGAGGACCTGCTGGGGCATACCATGATGGAGATTTATCCCGGTATTGAAGATA
>CAZAOR010000062.1:0-3999 GCA_964486805.1 uncultured Sediminibacterium sp.
TTTATCTTCTTCCGATTTCTTTTTCTTATCGGATTTATTGCTCAGGGGCTGGCTCAGTTTGGAACCATCCCGGTACAGCGCATTTGCTTTCAGGCCTAACTGCCAGCTCAGCATATAGCAATCGGCAATTTCAGCAACGGTTGCTTCATTGGGCAGGTTGATGGTTTTGGAGATAGCCCCGCTCAGGAATGGCTGGCAGGCCGCCATCATGCGGATATGGCCGTAAGCATGGATAAATCTTTCTCCTTTCTTGCCGCATTTATTGGCACAATCAAAAACGGGCAGATGCTCGGCTTTCAGGTAGGGCGCTCCTTCCACGGTCATCGTGCCGCACACATAATCATTCGCAGCATCTATTTCCTCCTCTGTAAAGCCGATGGCCTCCAGCAGGTTAAAGTTCCAATCACTGTATTGCGCTTCTGTAAAGCCCAGCCGCTGCATGCATTCATCGCCGAGTGTGAAGCGATTGAACAGGAAGCCGATCTCAAAAGCGGATTTGGCAGCCTTATTCAGTTTCTCGATTTCGGCATCTGTAAAGCCTTTGGTCTTCAGGGTTTCGGGATTGATATAAGGAGCGCCTGCAAAGCTGGCAGCGCCTACTGCATATTTTTCAATAGCAGTAACCTCGGCCGTTGAGTAGCCAAGATTATGCAAGGCCTGGGGCACTGACTGGTTGATGATTTTGAAATAACCGCCACCACTCAGTTTCTTGAATTTCACCAGGGCAAAGTCCGGTTCTACGCCTGTAGTATCGCAATCCATCACCAATCCGATCGTACCGGTAGGCGCAATAACCGTGGTTTGCGCGTTGCGGTAACCGTATTGCTCACCCATCTGCACGGCTTCATCCCAGGCACGGGTAGCGGCGGTAAGCATATAATCAGGGCAATGCTGTGCTTTGATACCCTGTGGTTTGATCTCCAGGCCCACATAAGCTTCTTCTGCATCATAGGCAGCAGCCCGGTGATTACGCATCACACGCAGCATGTCTTCCTTATTCTCCTCGTACTTTTCGAAAGCGCCGAGGAAGGCCGCCATTTCTGCCGAGGTTTTATACGCGATTCCCGTCATGATCGCACTGATGGCGCCGGCTATACCCCGTGCCTGTTCGCTGTCATATGGAATACCACTTACCATCAGCATAGAGCCCAGGTTTGCAAAACCCAGTCCCAGGGTGCGGTAGTCGAATGAGAGCTGTGCTACTTCCTTGGAAGGGAACTGGGCCATGAGTACCGAAATCTCCAGTACTGTGGTCCAGAGCCGGGTGGTGTATTCAAAGCCGGTTACATCAAATACATTGGTTTCATCATTGTGAAACTTACGCAGGTTGATGGAAGCCAGGTTGCAGGCAGTGTTATCGAGGAACATGTACTCCGAACACGGATTAGAAGCATTGATACGACCTCCCTTCGGACAGGTATGCCATTCATTGATCGTTGTATCATATTGGGTACCCGGATCTGCACAACGCCAGGCGGCATAGGCGATCTTGTCCCATACTTCACGTGCAGGGATTTTCTTCATCACGCGTCCGTCTGTTCGTGCTTTGAGTTCCCAGTCGCTCCCTTCTTCCAGTGCCCGGAAAAATGAGTTCGGGATCCGTACGGAATTATTGGAGTTCTGACCGGAAACAGTCGCATAAGCTTCTCCTTCATAACTGTTGTCGTAACCGGCTGCAACCAGTGCAGCTACCTTGTCTTCCTCTGCGACTTTCCAGTTAATGAATTCCATCACTTCGGGGTGGTCCAGGTCCAGGCAAACCATTTTGGCTGCACGGCGGGTAGTGCCCCCGCTTTTGATGGCGCCCGCAGCACGGTCACCTATTTTCAGAAAACTCATCAGGCCGCTGGAACTGCCGCCTCCGGAAAGTTTTTCTCCCGAACCCCTGATCTGTGAAAAATTAGTACCCACGCCGGAGCCATATTTGAAAATCCGGGCTTCACGGGTCCAGAGGTCCATGATACCGCCTTCATTCACAAGATCGTCGTTGACACTGAGAATGAAGCAGGCATGGGGTTGCGGACGCTCATAAGCGCTGGTGGATTTTTTGAGTTTTTTATCCTTGGGATCCACGAAATAATGTCCCTGGGGTTTACCGGTGATGCCATAGCTTTCATGGAGGCCGGTATTGAACCATTGTGGGGAATTGGGCACGCAGGCCTGGTTAAGAATGCTGTACACCAATTCATCATAGAATACCTGCGCATCCGCTTTACTGGCAAAATAACCGTAGCGTTCTCCCCATACACGCCAGCAATTAGCCATCCGGTGGGCGACCTGCTTAACGCTGGTTTCCCGTCCGGTAGAACCATCCGGCTGCGGCACCCCTGCTTTCCTGAAATATTTCTGCGCCAGGATATCGGTTGCAATCTGGCTCCATTGTTTAGGAACTTCCACATTGTTCATCTCAAACACCTTTTCCCCGTTCGGGTTCTTAATGACACTGTCTCTGTAATCATATTCGAACATGTCATATGGACTGATCCCATCCTGGGTAAAGCGGCGGGAAAATTGCAAGCCTTTGATAGCGCGGGGTTGAGACATACAGCAAACTGATTTAATGGTGTTATCTATGATGATACGTAATGCCCGGGCATTAACGAAATGTTAAGCGGTTGACGAAAATATCTTTCCTTACCCAGAAATCCGGCCCGTAAATATTAACAGGTTGTGGAAAAGGAATGGGGATTTTTCCGGAGGGCAGCCCCCTGCTGGATTTGCGGGAATATGCACAGGTGTAGATAATATTTTTTTAAAAAATCACTTGCCAACCCGGACATTTTTTGTAAATGATAACAGGCATTGGGTGTATGCTGCCCTGTTTCGGGAACAGGCTGTACAGGGGTATTGAGTGGCTTAGGGCTATAAATGGAAACTTTTTCGCATTTTTGCACAGGACCATCCCCTACTGAATGAAGCAGGCATTGTACTTACAACTGGCAGACCGGAAAAAAAACGGGCAAAAATCATTCGCGGTCTTGATTGACCCCGACAAGGTAGATGTGGAGAAAACCAGCCAGTTGATCCATTTAGCCGTAACAGCCAAAGTGGATTATTTCCTGGTTGGCGGCAGCCTGGTCATCTCCAACCACCTGGATGCCTGCATCCGCCAGATCAAAGCCTCCTGTTCCATCCCGGTTGTTTTATTTCCCGGCGCGCCCTCCCAGGTGAGCCCTTATGCAGATGCCCTGCTCTATCTGTCCCTGATATCCGGCCGGAATCCCGAACTGCTTATCGGTCAGCATGTAATCAGCGCCCCCTTCGTGAAAAAAAGCGGTCTCGAGATCATTTCCACCGGTTATATGGTTATTGACGGGGGAGCGCCCACCACCGTTTCCTATATTTCCAATGCCACCCCCATCCCTTCCGACAAAAATGAAATCGCCATGTGCACGGCCATGGCCGGTGAGATGTTGGGCATGAAACTAATTTACATGGATGCGGGCAGCGGGGCAAGAAAAGCAATCCCCGAAACCATGATCGAGCAGGTAAGCCGTCATATCGAAATTCCCCTGATCATTGGCGGGGGTATCACCGAACCCGAAAAAGCCTACCGCAATTGCCGCGCCGGCGCCGATCTCATTGTGGTTGGCAATGCCATTGAAAAAGACAGCTCCCTGATCCGCGAAATCAGTGATGCCGTGCATAGTATACCGGTGAATGCCTGAGGTAATTGAGTTGGGTGTCTGTAATTTGTGGGTTGTGGTTGGGTACGGTCAATTATCCGCCGCTCAGATGCGAAGAAACGAACCCCCAAACTATTAAAGACCGGCATGAAATACCTCCTCCTTTTATTCTTACTCCCCATTAGCCTATACGCACAACCCGCACTGCCCGTATGGACATCCGAACTGGAACAAACTTCCCCGTCCGACTGGCTGATTCATAACATCCCGCAAAAAGCCAATATTTACCGCAGCCAGGATAACCGGGATATCATTTTATTCAATGGGCTGGTCAAGCGGGCTTTCCGGCTGGGTCCCAACCTGGCTTGCTTTG
>CAZAOR010000063.1:0-2754 GCA_964486805.1 uncultured Sediminibacterium sp.
AAGGTATCTGCACCATCACAACGCAATCGCCGGCTATGCCATCCATCACCGACCACGGAGATATTATTATGGCAACCGCCCGCTATGGGAAAGGAATAGTATTTGCTATAGGCGACCCATGGATCTATAATGAATACATCACCAGCAAAAGACTTACACCGGAATTCCAGAACGAAATAGCCGCTAAAGAACTAAGCGAGTGGCTGCTGCAACAAGCCCAGTAGGTTACCAAAGATCTTTGACGGTTTGAATCCCGGGTTTTGCGTTTGATCACAGGGAGTTTGCCGGATACAATGCCGGAACCAAGGGGAAATGCCGGTATGCTTTTTGGATTTCAATTGCAATCCCTGCCGAGCTTTCCGTTTTTTCATCTAACCAGGTGTTATTGCCACAGGAACTGTTTTTTCGTTTTTCGTTTTCTTTCCTACAATCGCGTTGCGCTGTCGGAATCCCTGCTACTGCTCTGCATTTTCACTCTCCTCTTTTCATTATTCCCTATTCAGATCAATTCACTTTTACCGCCAATATTTTCTCCGGTAACCATACCAGCATCTGCCCGGGTCCCCGGTTATTCCAGGTATAATAAGGAATAGCTTTTATCGTTTGTACGCCAGTCGTTACACCGCTTCCGTCCTGTTTAACTTCCAGTACGGTCGCTTTTGTGGTAATCGCGACTACCGGTTCTGATTGTATCGTTTCATTTTCCGTCGTACACGCAGCCGTCCGGGGTAAAACCAGGTTAACCACCTTGCCTGTATTATCGACTCCTTCCACACAATAAATCAGGGGGCCGCGCTGCAGGGCAATACGTGCTTCATCCGCTTTTACTTCTTTCCTGCTCATTACCCGGTGAACCGGCATGGGAAAAGAAACGGTTACCTTATCACCCTTTTTCCAGGTACGGCCAATGGTCAGGTAACCCTTATCTACCCAAGCTTTAATTACTTCCCCATTTACACGGACTGTACAGGAAGCAAAACTGGTATCTTCAAAATGATACAAACCGCCGGGAGCAGCAACTCCTCTTGCCCAGCCGGGGTAACGTACATGCAGGGCGAATGATGCGGGAGTTTCAGGCGATACGGCAATTGACAGGTTACCATCCCAGGGATAGTTCGTTTCCTGTGCAATACTTACCGGTATCTTCCCCGATGAGATTTTTGTAGCACTGCCTACAAAAAGATTCACCCATATATCCTTGTCATCCGTTCCATAAACATAATTACCCAATGAGGCGATCAGTCGTGCAATATTCGCCGGGCAGCAGGCGGTACCAAACCAGTCGCGACGGCTCTGCCGCCCCATCGAAGCCAGTACATTCCCATAAAAGAACTGGTTGCCCTGCAACGAAATACCATCCAGCGCCCCGTTGTATAATGTCTTTTCCAGCACATCTATATACTTGCTTTCTCCGGTCAGCATCCCCATGCGCTGGTTCCAGAAAACCATGCCTACGGAAGCACAGGTTTCGCAGTAGGCATTGTCATTCGGCAACTCATAATCTGTCCCGAATCCTTCATTACTGCCTGAGGAACCGATCCCTCCTGTGACATACATATTCCGGTACACCACATCCTGCCAAACATCTTTCATAGCATGCATATACCCTTCGTCGCCTGTCAGCGCCGCTACATCGGCAGCACCAGTGTACATATACATAGCCCGCACCGCATGACCGGTGATCTCCTTCTGTTCTTTTACCGGTTTGATGTCCTGGGCATAGGCGGTATCTTTCCAGTCGGTCCAGGTATAACCTACCGCTTTCTGGTGTCCGCGTTCACTCAGCAGCCAGTCGGCCAGTTGCAGGTATTTCCTTTCTTTGGTTACCTGGTATAATTTTACGAGGGCCAGCTCCAGTTCCTGGTGACCTGTTACCCAATCGCGCTTGCCAGGTCCGAACAAAGAATCAAAATGATTGGCAAAACGGATAGCCACATCCAGTAGTTTTCGCTTACCCGTTGCACGATAATAGGCGACAGCTGCTTCTATCAGGTGTCCGCCGTTATAGTCTTCATGCATGCTCATATCCGTCCATCTTTTTTCGGGAAACTGCAGGCTGTAATAAGTATCGATATAGCCATCCGGCATCTGGGCGCCGGCGATCAGGTCGATCCATTCATCTGCTTTTTTCTCCATCGCGGAGTCGGGATGCGTACTGAGCGAATACGACATGGCTTCCAGCGCCTTGTACACGTCCGAGTCATCGTAAAATATTCCCTGGAATTTGCCTTTCTTTTTTCCGGCGGCTATTTCAAAATTCCGTATCCGCGGTGTTTTTACTTCCGTCTGGTCAATACAAACCGGCAGGGTAACCAGGGCTACTTTGTCCATCTTGGGTTTCCAGAAAGCATCCTGGATATTAACATCCGAAAAATTCACAGCATGGTATTGCTGTAAACTGTTTTGCCCGTCCGCCTGTCTGGCGGCAGCAATCCCCAAGAAAAAACCCAGGTAAATGGCAGAACGCATATTTGATCATTATTTCGATACAAGTTACATCATCTTCCTTCTGCCATCCATGTAAAAAATACGCATTTCATTCCCGTTTATCGTAATTTACCTTTCAACTAAAAAATCAGAAACTATGAAGCGGCTTGCATTCTTTAAAATTCTGTTCCTGGGTCTGGTATTCACCGGCATTGATGCCTGTCATGCCCAACCAAGCCCTGCAGCAACAGCTACCGGTACTATTCAGGGTGCCCATGTAACCATCAAATACTCCAGCCCGAGAGTAAGAGGCCGGGAAGGGAAAAT
>CAZAOR010000064.1:0-3171 GCA_964486805.1 uncultured Sediminibacterium sp.
GGTTTGCACTCCGCCTGCGCATTCCAGCGACAGAAAGACTGGATCAGCCAAGGCTGCGCAGATGGAACCTGGGCTTATTACTCCTGCTCACCCTGCAACTCCTGTACGGCGCCCTCATGGCAGGCCATAAAGCCGCTACCATGGCGCCTACCTGGCCAACCATCAACGGTGACTGGATGCCAGCCCATATGTGGTCGGGTCCCGGGTTCTGGGTTCATTTCATTGAAAACACCATCCTGATACATTTTATTCACCGGGGACTGGCCTATCTCTTATTGCTGGGGACTCTGTGGTGGACCTGGCAGTTATTCAAAACGCCCGGCACCCCCTTGTTCCGGAAATGGCGACGCTGGCCCCTGCTGGTTATCTGCATACAGGTTTTACTAGGGATATTGACGGTGATAAGCAGTTCCGGCATCATTCCCGGACATTGGGGTATCTTTGAATGGATGGCACAATTGCACCAGTTGACAGGCATGTTGTTTTTATTGTCACTGGTTGCCCTGTATTACCTGTTGGGTAGCCGCAAGGCATAACCCCGTCAGGGGCTGCCACCCTTCGAAAAACAGTCAATATGCAGCAGATCCTGAAAGGCGTATGGCGTTCACTGCCCCTGCAGTTATTCCTGCTCCATTTCAGGCGCTACCAGGTATTCCTTATTTTCTGGTATATCCTTTTTGCCACGGTTGCAGGTAAGTTTCTTTTCACTTTCGGCGCCAATTCGCTTTTCCTGGCCCCGGAATATTTCGGACAGGTTTCTGCCCTGAGCATGATGATCGTGGGTTTTGCCCTGGGCATATTTGTGATGAGCTGGAATATCACCACCTTCATCCTCCATAGTAAACACCTGCGTTTTCTGGCTACCACGGCTCAGCCTTTTTTGAAGTATTGCATCAACAATGCCTTACTCCCCCTGTGTTTTCTCATCTTTTACCTGGTGCATATCGTTGACTATACCCAAAACCAACAGTTGGGAGATACGCTTTCCCAGGTACTTTTATTGGCCAGCCTGCTTGGTGGACTGATCCTCTCCCTTTTTGTTTCCTTCATGTATTTTTTTGGCGCGGATATCACCATTTACCGGAACATGGGCGCTGTGATCAAATCGGCCAACCAGCAGTATGCCGAAAAAATAGCGAGTTCTCAATTGCCCCCGGAAAAAACAGAGTTACCGGTTCAATGGTTCCTCAGTGCGAAACTGCACCTGCGCAAACCGCGGGACATCCGGCATTACAGCGAAGATTTTTTAGACAATGTTTTTAAACGGCACCATGCGGCGGCGGTCATAGCCATCCTGGTTGCCTTTGTTTTTTTAGTGGCGTTGGGCTATATCTCCGATACCCGTTTGTTCCAGATCCCGGCTGCTGCCAGTATCACGGTTTTCTTTGCCATCGTGATTGCCGTATCCGGTGCCTTATCCCTGTTCCTGCGCAGTTGGACCATCCCCTTGCTTTTAGCGCTGTATATCATCCTGAATTTTCTGTACCAGAAAGAGATCATTGATCCCCGCACCAAAGCGTACGGGCTGGATTACAGCCATAGCTTTCCCCGGCCGGGATATAACCGGGATAGCATACGGGCGATGGCATCCGCCGAGAACAAGCGTAAGGATGCACAATATTTTTTAGATATTCTCAACAGGTGGAAAGCCAAACAAAAAGCGGAGAAGCCCGTATTGTTTGTGATCAGCACCAGCGGGGGCGGTGAGCGAAGCGCGGCCTTTACCATCCATGCCTTACAGAAACTGGACAGTTTATTCGGCGGAAAACTGATGGACCGCACCCTTCTCATTGATGGTGCTTCAGGCGGTATGCTGGGTGCCGCTTATTTCCGGGAATTGTATTACAGAAAGCTGCAAGGCGCAGCGATTGATCTGCAGGATGACCGCTATCCGGATAATATCTCCAAAGACCTTTTGAGTCCGCTGTTTTCCTCCTTTGTTACCCGCGATATGCTTGGACCGGTACAGCATTTCAGTTCCGGGGGATATACCTATGCCAAAGACCGTGGCTATGCGTTTGAGCAAAAACTGAATGAAAATACCGGGGGCGTTCTGGATAAACGCTTGCGGGATTATGCAGAACCGGAACGGGATGCCAAGATCCCCCTGCTTTTTTTTCACGCAGTCATAAACCGGGATGGCCGCAAACTGGTGATTGCCACTCACCCGGCGCGATTCCTGATGCAGTCGGATGCGGACAGTTCCCATATCATGCCTACAGATCCCGATGCCATTGATTTTGCTTCGATGTTTGCGAAGCAGGATGCCATGAACCTGGGTATCCTCTCGGCCCTGCGTATGAACGCCAGTTTCCCGTATGTATTACCCAGTGTATGGCTCCCATCCGATCCGATCATTGATGTGATGGATGCAGGCCTGCGCGATAATTTCGGGCAGGAAACCAGTCTCCGTTTCCTGGATAAATTCAAAGACTGGCTGAAAGCCAATACCAGTAAGGTGGTATTGCTGCAGATCCGCGACCGCAGCCTCGGTGATTGGGAAAAACCTTTTGAAGGGAACAGCCTGATCAGCCTCTTAACGCAACCTTTTCTGGTACTGCAGAATAACTGGTATAAACTGCAGGACTATTATCAGCACGATCAGTTGGATTATCTGTATGATGCCTATGGCCAGAACTTTTACCGTATCTGCTTCCAGTATGTTCCCTCCCAGCACGATGCGCCGGCGAGTCTGAGTTTTCATCTTACTGCTGCTGAAAAAAGAGATATTGCTTTGGCTATGGATAATCCAACAAACCGGGCTGAGATGGAAAGGCTGGTGGGGATATTGAAAAGTGAATAATGAAAAATCGGAGCGAAGCGGAGACCCCGACAGGGGTCTGATCTTTGATAGGACCTGGTTTATTGATTGATTCCCCGACTCCAGTGGAGTCGCACCTATCCCATATACAGCATCATTTCAACGGGTGCCTATAACAGGCCTGACATGCGGCTGTAGCGGGATCGTCCTGTGGAAAAATCGGAGCGAAGCAGAGACCCCGGCAGGGGTCTGATCTTTGATAGGACCTGGTTTATTGATTTATCCCCCGACTCCGGAGGAGTCGCACCTATCCATATACAGCATCATTTCAACAGGTGCCAATACCAGCCCGACATGCCGCTGTAGCGGGATCGTCCTGTGGAAAAATCGGAGCGAAGCGGAGACCCCGG
>CAZAOR010000065.1:0-5833 GCA_964486805.1 uncultured Sediminibacterium sp.
CAAACCGATACCGGCAGGATTGATATGGTTGGCGGAGATATCGCCACCAAGTGATCCCATCACACCACCGGCAGCCATGATGCGCGCTGTGGCTTGTTGCGTGAACCAGGAACTCCGCAGTGCGTCTTCCGGCGTTTGAGCCATCGCATGCATCGTACCTGCTGAAAGTATAAGCAGTAATATTTTTTTCATACGGTTGGTTTAGGTATAACAGGGTGCAGGGCAATGCAGGATTGCAATCGCATGTATCATTATGTTGCAGGATTTATCCCCCTCTGCCGCCGCGTCCGGTACTGCTGCTGGATCCGGTACTCTTATACCCGCCACTGTTACCGCCTGCACTGCTGCTGGTAGGTGGAGGTGTATTAGGGGTAGAAGGTGTGAATGTCCTCACCGGTCTGTCAAAACTGCTGACAGTACCATTATTCGGGGCGCTTGTGAACACTCTTTTTAAGAGGTTGCTGAAACTGTTATTGCTGCCGGCATTTGTGAATTGCCCCGTTTTCTGGTTGAAAGAACCAAAATTGCTGTTCTGATAAGAACGGTTGCGGAACGCAGTAATATTGCTCCCGGCGGTAGAACCGCCGTACCCATAAGCAGGCGTTGCATAGTGCACCAGGGTATAAATCGGACTGTTCCAGCCCCAGCCATAGCCCCAGGGATAATAGGGTGAACCATAACCAATAGACAGGTACCATTGCGGATTCCAGGAGGCATAAGGATTGGTCAGATAATAATTGTAATTGTCATAACTGAAATCATACCGGCTGTCATACCAGTAATCAAAATCATCCAGCATACCCCAGCGATAACGGTTGGCTACTTTCATGCGCAGATACTGGTCATCAATACTGGTCTGGTAGGCTTGGTAGGCCTGCTCCTCCCGCTGACTTACCCGGTCCTGGGTGGGTTCAGATGCTGGTCTGCCTGGTGAATAATATAAATCATCAGGCGTTTGCCCATTTTTATAAGCGGTTGCGCAGCCTGTCAGTAAAGCCAAACCAAGTATCGGGAGTAATAGCGCTGGTTTCATGACGGTTAGTATTAAAGGGTTCTTTCAAGTGAAGTTACATACATTTGCGGTGCCGTGAACTTCCCTTATATCAGCGGCAAATCTTACGCCAACTAACATGTGTAAGTGTTTTAATTTGTTAAAGAAATGATAAAGTAAATATGGGTAAGGAGATCACTTCGCGGGAACAGGATTACGCTCAATGGTACAATGACCTGGTATTGAAAGGCGGACTGGCAGATTACAGTGCAGTCAGGGGGTGTATGGTAATAAAGCCTTATGGCTTTGCCCTCTGGGAAAATATGCGGGATGTACTGGACCGGATGTTCAAGGATACCGGTCATGAGAATGCGTATTTCCCACTTTTTGTTCCCAAAAGCCTGTTTGAAGCAGAGGAAAAAAACGCAGAGGGATTTGCAAAGGAATGCGCGGTTGTTACGCATTACCGCTTGAAAGCTGATCCGGGACAGAAAGGCAAACTGATTGTTGATCCCGAAGCAAAACTGGAAGAGGAACTGGTGGTTCGCCCAACCAGTGAAGCCATTATATGGAATACCTATAAGGGTTGGATCCAATCCTACCGCGACCTGCCCATACTGGTTAACCAATGGGCCAATGTGGTGCGTTGGGAAATGCGTACCCGACTGTTTTTACGCACGGCTGAATTTCTCTGGCAGGAAGGCCATACTGCGCATGCAACCGCTGAGGAAGCTGTGGCGGAAACCAAACAGATGCTGGAGGTATATGCCGATTTTGTTGAGAACTGGATGGCATTACCGGTAATCAAGGGCGTGAAAAGTCCGAACGAACGTTTTGCCGGTGCGGAAGACACCTATTGTATCGAGGCCCTGATGCAGGATGGGAAAGCTTTGCAGGCAGGGACTTCTCATTTCCTGGGACAGAATTTTGCCAAGGCATTCGATGTTAAATTCACCGACCGCAATAACCAATTGGATTATGTATGGGCAACAAGCTGGGGAGTCAGCACCCGACTGATCGGTGCATTGGTAATGGCGCACAGTGATGATGATGGCCTGATCCTTCCGCCGAAAATAGCGCCGGTACAGGTGGTCATTGTTCCGATTTACAAAGGCGATGCGCAAAAAGCAGCCATTGATAACACCGTGCAGGGGATCGTTCAGCAATTGAAAGCCCGTGGTATATCGGTAAAATATGACGACAAGGATACCGCCCGTCCGGGGTGGAAATTTGCCGAATATGAAATGAAAGGTGTACCCGTGCGGGTAGCTATCGGGGCAAGGGATATTGAAAATGGTGTAGTGGAAATTGCCCGCCGGGATACCAAAGAAAAAACGACGGTTAGCCTGTCAGGAGTCGATACTTATATCAATGGTTTGCTGGATGAGATTCAGCAAGCCATGTACCAGAAAGCGAAGATTTTCCGGGATGCACATATCAGCGCTGCCGATACCTGGGATGCATTTGTCAGTTTGTTGGATGAAAAAGGAGGTTTTGTTGCTGCACATTGGGATGGGACCGCTGAAACTGAGGAAAAGATCAAGGAATTAACCAAGGCCACCATCCGCTGCATTCCCCTGGATAATCCCCAGGAAGCAGGGGCCTGTATCCTGACAGGAAAGCCATCCACCCAAAGGGTGTTATTCGCCAGGGCTTATTAATGTGTTTGACTGCTTCTCATGAAACAAAAGCAATTGCCTGCGGCATTACAGCCATTCCTAGAAGGGAAAGTCCTGCTGATTGATAAACCGCTGGACTGGACTTCTTTTGATGTGATCCGAAAAATGCGTAACCTGATCCGGATCTCCAAAATCGGTCATGCCGGTACCCTCGATCCCCTGGCTTCCGGCCTGCTGATTGTTTGTACGGGCAGATTTACCAAGCAGATACAGCAGTATATGGGGATGGAAAAAGAATATACCGGCAGTTTTACCCTCGGTGCCACCACACCCACGTATGACCTGGAGAGCGAACCCCGTGATTGTAAAGATACCAGCCACCTGACAGCCCAGGCTATCCATGATGCTACCCGGGCTTTTACTGGTAATATTCTGCAGGTACCGCCTATCCATTCGGCAATCAAGCAAGATGGGAAGCCGGTTTACCTCGCTGCAAGAAAGGGCGTGGAGGTCCAACTGGAGCCTCGTCCCATTTCCATTCATCGTTTTGATATTGAAAGTATCGTCGGAAACCAGGTAGGTTTTCGGGTAGTTTGTTCAACTGGTACCTATATCCGGAGTCTGGCCAATGATTTCGGCGCAGCACTGGGAGTGGGAGCTTACCTGAGTAGTTTACGCAGAACCCGTATCGGGAATTTTAAGGTGGAAGATGCATACACAGTAGAAGCATTCGCAGCGACTGTTCAGGAAATGCTGCAGTCCTCAGAAGGGTAATTGCATCCCTAACTGAAAAGCATAATTATTGATCTTTAAACCATTATTCCGGGTCTCGGTCCATTCAAAGCGGCGGGCCCATCCATCATTGTATTCCCTTCCCGGATCCTTGAGTTTATATGCAAAATCAAGTCGCAGCAGGAAATAGGAAAAATCCATGCGCAATCCGGTTCCAACACCGATCGCGAGATCATGTCCCAGATTTTTCAACCGGAAAGTAGCGGCCGGGTCGGCCGGATTGTTTTTTACATTCCAGATATTGCCCATATCCGTAAACACAGCGCTGGATACTTTAAAGCCGGCAATCGTCGTAATCGGGAAACGGTATTCAATATTGGCTTCTAACTGCATATCCCCAAACCTGTCGCGGTAGCTGTTGGCAGCCGGATCGGATTCACTCTGGTGCGAACTGCCCAGTCCCAGTTGCCGCAGCGCCCAGGCACGCATGCTGAAAGGACCGCCCGCCGTAAATTGTTTGAAGAAGGGAAGGGTTCGGTCTCTCGCAGTATCACTGCCGTAATTATATCCTACACCGGCATAGGCACGCATGGCCAATTGTGTTTTCTGGAACTGGATGGATTGCCGGTATTCTCCCTCTACTTTCAGGAAACGGTATATCTGGTTTCGCAGGCCACCGATCAAACCAAATAGTCCCCCTGCTTCTTCAATACCGAAACGGATATAATGACTGATATTCGGATTGTGCAGGGAATTGAAATTGCGTACAAAGGAAAGTGTCTGGCTCAATACCTTTCCGGAATTGAAGGAATTACGCAGGGCAGGGGATGTCTGAAACAACTGGCGCAGTCCATCCAGTGTATCCAGGGCATACAATTCAAGGTTGAGGGGTTTATAGTACCACACATTGTTCCCTTTCTTCCACTCATACCCCCAGGAAGTCGTCAGCGAACGCAACTGGTAATAACCCCGCCGGTCAATATAATTGCCGTTGATCGAGAATAAAGTCCGTTTATTATCCAGCCGGTTCAAGGCCCGCCAGTTCTTAAATGGCTGAATGAGCTTTGGAAATGCATAGGTATGCCCCAGGTTGACCAGGAAGGTCTGCAGGAACTGCTGCCCATTATTCGTGAGCACATTCAGTTCTACGCCTGCGCGCAGGTTGGCCACAGACTGGATAGCGCTTTTCCAGACATTCCGGTTGTTGTAAGTCAGGTTGGTAGAGATACCCCAGAGATTGGTCTGTCCGATGATATCAGATGTATTTAGGCTGACTTCCTGGTTCACGGTAATGCTTTGTTTAATGGCAGGAACCAGGAAGAAATAAATATCCAGGCTGTCTTTATCCCGTACCACCGGGATGGCATCCACCTGGTCCCAGGCACCCAACTGGCCCAGTGTATTGATGGATTTATAATAATTACTCTCATCATAGAGTTCCCCGCTGCGCATGAAACTGTTTTCCCGCAATGGCCGGTAATTAAAGAGTCCCTTTTTATACCGCATGGTGATACTGCGGTGCTTTTCTTCCAGAAAGCCGGACTTGAACCGAAGGCTGTCGATCTGGTCTGTGACTTTTGTTTCCGGGTAAAAGTATTGCCGGCCAATATAATATTGCCGTATATGCGAGGAATCCTTATCGGTCGGCCGGAAGATGGTGACTTTCCAGGTCGGGTTTTCCCGGCGCATACGTGCCGCTTCCGCAATGATTTCCGCCTGTTTAAAAGGATCCAGGGATAATTGCAGGAGGCGGGTATCCATGGTGTCAACCAATGCCATGACATCTTCCCGGGTGAACCTGAAATATCCATGTTGCCGGTACAGGCTCACCAGCCGGTCCAGTTCAGAACTGATCAGTTGTTTGGTATAGGGAGCGCCTTTGGTTAGCAGGGTATTGGAACGGGCTTCCATGGTTAGCTGCTGCAGGTTGGAGTCCGCCATCTGGTAGCGCACGGAATCAATCGTAATGTTTTTTCCTACATCAATAAACATTTTTATATTGGCCCGGATCTGGTTACGGACCGTATCAAAACGGACGGAATCGGTAAATCCTGCATAATAGTATCCCTGTGAATTGAGATAAGCATTCATAAAGGTGATGGAACGGGCAATATTGGCGGAATCAAAAACCGGGGGATTTTTGATTTTATAAAGAATGCCGAACTGCTGGATTTTCTGCACTTTCAGGCTGTCATCCCAGTAATTGGGCAGGTCAGCGGAAAGCCGGGCTTTCTCATCTTTGCTGATATTTCCTTTGAGGGAGATGGATGCATTGTAGACAAAAGCTTTACCGACCGGATAATTGCTGACTGTTGTTTTCTGGAATACAGAACAGGAACCGAAGGAGAGAAGCAGGATAAGCAGGCACCAGTAACCGGGGAATCTATTCATATTGTCAGTCAAACGCATACCGGATGTTAAGCAAGAATGAGATCAAATATATCCAATCTTTATGCCAGAAAAAACAAAGGCAGGAAGAGCGGGCATTTGT
>CAZAOR010000066.1:0-3703 GCA_964486805.1 uncultured Sediminibacterium sp.
CCGTGTCTATTTCCCCTCATCAAAACAGCCTTTTAAAAAAGCTTTGGTCTTATACAGGCGCACGTTTCGGCCTGATTGTGATTGTGTTGTGCCTTTTTCTTGCCTGTTTCGGCTACCTGGTAGCGCCCGACTCCTCACCCAATGCCAACCGGATGATACCCGAGATCGGCAGTGCCAGTCCGGGCTTTCAAACCCTGCTTCTCCGCATAAAAAAGCAGGGAGTTCCATCTGTCGGATTATTCAGTCGGCTGGTTTCCGGCCGGGAAGACCCCTACCAGTATATTCCTGTTAGTTCCTGGTATGTGAAAGGGGATAGCCTGATTTTTGAGAAGAGAGTGGATGAGCATGTGACCGAAAGAAACGCAGTTTTACGTGCGACCGTTGCCGATCAGCCGGTCATAATGACCCGGTTTTACCTGGGTACGGATAAGTTCGGGCGGGATATCCTCAGCCGGCTGATCATTGGTGTGCGGGTAAGTCTCAGCGTTGGCCTGATCGCCGTTCTGATTTCTTTGACGGTGGGCATCCTCCTGGGCGGACTGGCCGGTTATTTCGGCGGCCGCACAGACGATCTGATCCTCTGGCTTGTTAATATTATCTGGAGTATTCCAACCCTGCTCCTGGTATTTGCCATCACCCTGGTATTGGGAAAGGGCTTTTGGCAGGTTTTTATTGCAGTGGGATTAACCATGTGGGTGAATGTTGCCCGGTTAGTGCGCGGGCAGGTATTGGCCGTTCGTGAACGCGAGTTCATTGAAGCTACCCGGGTATTAGGCTACTCCCATCTCCGTTCCCTGTTCCGCCATATATTGCCCAATATCCTGGGACCGGTGATGGTACTCGCTGCCAGTAATTTTGCTTCCGCCATCGTGATAGAAGCTGGATTAAGTTTCCTGGGTGTCGGGGTACAGCCCCCGCAACCAAGCTGGGGGCTCATGATCAAAGAAAATTATAATTTCATCATCACCCATAATCCCATGCTGGCTTTGGCGCCTGGTATCGCAATCATGCTGCTGGTGCTGGCTTTTAATTTATTGGGGAATGGATTGCGGGACGCATTGAGCGTCAGAGACACAAAGGATTGATGCCAGTTACCTGGTCGGCCAGGCTAATATCTCTTTTTTCTGCTTTTGCCTGGGCATCCAGCCAGATGATCAATCCGGTACTCAGCCAGAATAAGCTGCCGATCTTATCTGTTTCGATCATATCGCTCAGGTTGTTGATCAGGAGGATCATCACCAGTACAACCCCAACGGTCAGACTGGCAAGCCGGTACCAGCGGCTCTGAAACTGATGGTACAGCCATTGTGCTCGCACTAACAGGCAGCCATACAATGCCAGGAAAATCAGCAAGCCCGGCCATCCCTGTTCCAGGGCTATCAATAGCAAATAATTATGTACGGTGGAATGTTCCTTGTTATCGCTTACCCAGGTTTCAAAACGTCGCACGGTATAAGGCCGGTAACTGTTATAGAAACCATTGGGGCCAACACCGGTGAGGGGTCTGTCCGCGATCATGCGCATGCCTGCGATCCAGCGGTACCAGCGCTCTGCAGCGGATACATCTTTCTGTTCAAAAGTAGCCCGCATATGGTCAATAAAGCGGGTATGGAAAATGGTGTGATCGTGATCCGGTGCGAGTTGCAGGTATCGGTTATCGGTCATTAACCAGCCCAGGGAAACCACGATTATTAGCACCCCTGTTAACAAAGCCTGCAGCAGCCATTTTTTCCGGATCAGCCAGGCCGCCAATAATCCCGCCAACAATGCCAGCCATGCGCCTCTAGAATAGGTGAAGAACAAAGCGAGCAGGCCGATGCCAATACCTGCTGCTATCCATTTACGCCAGCGGTGTCTCCCGGGCGTAAGTTGCCAGCAGCACCAGCCCACGGGCAGCAGACAAACCAGCATCGAGGAATAATTGACATGGTTCAGAAAGAAGGGACGAAGAATCACATACATATTATCAAACCGGAAACCGATCCGTGCATGCCTGTATAGTGTGATCAGCACCACGGCCAGCATCGGCAGGAGCAGGCAAAGCGCCAATAAACGGAGGGAGGATCTGCTATCCAATATATTTTGGAGCAGCAGCACAAAGGGCAGCAGGTACCAGGTTTTCGCCAGGAAATATTTCCAGGCGATCAGGGGGTATTGTGCGTAGAGACAGGTAATGCCGATCCATACCAGATGTATCAAGAGCAACAGGCCAACCGGATGAAGTGCAAGTTGCCTGGGAAACCAGGCGGGCTGATAAAACAACAGCAGGATGATTATGCCGGTGAGGAGGATCATCAGGGGTTCATCGGGAAAATCAAGGCTCAGGTGAGCCGTAATTTCCAACTCCGCGGAAAGGGGCAGGGTGGCAAGCAGGAGCCAGAAAAGAATAGCCGGCTTCCGGATAATGGCGGGCAGAAATAACTCAGCCGCCAATAGAACCAGTGGCAAAAAAATGATCCACCAGTAAAAACTGGCCACAGAAAAAAAAACACAGCCGGCAAACAGCAAGAGGTAACTGATCAGGTGACTGCGATTGCTTAGCTGAGCGGCCTGCATATACCTATGGGTTTCTGCGTTCTGCCACCATGACCCAGCAGGTGCCGATCACCAGGGCGATCAAAAAAGCGGAAGCCAGTGTCCAGAACATGGAAGGATACACATGGGCTGTGAGGGGGATACCCGGTTCCAGCACATACAGTGCGGGGGGAGGCGATTGCTCCAGTGATTTTAACTGGTCGGCGATTGCCTGGTATTCCACAAGCCGGTTCTGTTTATCGGCAAGTTGTTGCAAAACCCCTGCACCGGGGGGCATGCCACCTGCTTGATGCATGCTGTCGCGCAACTGTTGACAGGCCATTCCGGTGGCTGCGATATTTGAATCCAGTAATTGTCTGGTTTGGCTATAGCGGTTTTTCCAGACCATGACCGCGTTTTGCTGAACGAGTGTAACCCAGTAGTTCACAATATCAGCAGCCAATTGCCGGGAGTGGAACCAGGCGGTAAATTTCAACTGGTCTTCGGTTGTTTTTTCAATTTCCAGGTGTTGCTGCAGGTGTCGCAGGGTTTTCAGTTGGATCTCCGGATCGGAGCTGTCTGATTGGGGATAATAGTAGGAAACGAGATGAAAGTGTTGTATCAGGGCAAGCCCGATGGTATCTGTTGCCGCAAGGCTGTAAAGTCGATCCAGGTCATTACCGGATCCGAAATAAGAGTAGAGTTCGCGGATCTCTTTTCCGAACAGGTAGTTTTTATCTGCCAGGGTACTGTTTGCCGGGGTAGCGATGGCCTGCACACCATAATACCTGGGAAAAACCAGCAGGCCTGCGGTGGCGGCGATCAGTCCGCAAAGGGGGAACAACAGGCACCAGGTTTTCCAGCGGCGACCTAATACAGACCAGATGTTTTGCAAGGAAAAAGCGGGTACAGACATAACGGGAAAGTACGAATAAATCCGTCAGGCCTGGTTGGCCACAATCACATTTCGGTCGAAACTTTCTTCCAGGGAAATAAAGGTTTCGGTGCGTTCAATGCCTTTGATTTTCTGGAGTTCGTCATGCAGTACAAAGCGGAGTTCCTGTATGTCTTTACAAACGATTTCGGCAAACATGCTGTAGTTACCGGTGGTATAGTTGAGCCGGACGATCTGGGGTATTTTTTTCAATTCTTTTGCAACGCTGTCATACAGGGAACTTTTCTCCAGGTA
>CAZAOR010000067.1:0-4907 GCA_964486805.1 uncultured Sediminibacterium sp.
GATACGGCCAAACTGGCATTTACCAAGAGGTTGCTGGTGGTGGATAGCCGGGTGAGTATTTTTGCACAGGTACAACCACCGTTTGATAATGACCTGGTACACACCCATCAGAAGATACAATTGCGTGTGAATACGCAACAATTGAATATCCTAACACCGCAGCAGACACATGTGGTGATTATCCAGAATAATCGCTGGGATAATGCAGTAAAAGATATTCAACCCAGTTTCATCCGGGGTAAAGAACTGGAATATAACAGCGAACAGGATTGCGTGTTCCCGGCAGGTAAGGAATACCGGTGGGCCGACCTGGAAAATTTCCGTTTTATGAGCGACCGGATTGAAAAGATCGACCCCACAGTCACGCCGTTTCAGATCTATATCAAACCTGATGTGGAAAGGAATGACCTGCGCTATGTTTATTTCAAGGACCGGGATGGTTGGGATGAGATCGCCACGACGGAATCAGTTAATCCCTGGTGGCAAACCGATTATGCCTATGTTCATTTCAGCTTCGTGCCATCCCATCACCAGCCTTATGCCGGCCGTTCTGTGTACCTGATTGGAGAGTCCACCGGTAATACGGTGGGCGACAGCTCCCGTATGGAGTATGATGCAGCTACCGGTGCTTACCGGAAAACACTGTATCTGAAACAGGGATACTACAGTTATACCTATGTCACCAAGGCCGATAACCAGCCAGATAGCAAGGCTGACGCAACGCTTACAGATGGGAATTACTGGGAAACTGAAAACACCTATACCATTCTTTTCTACTACCGGGGGTTCGCCGACAGGACCGATCAGCTCGTTGGCATCAGTACCATCAATTCACTGAACGGGATCAAGGGATATTAGACCGGCTAAAAGTCATTGGCAATGCTGATTACGGTGATCGGGTCAGACGTTTCCCGGATAAAGAAATTCGTACTTTGTTCTTCGTTCTTTGCACTTCCTCCTGATGGAAATCAGCAAGGACTCAGGTCTGGGATAACCGGTATTCGTTGGGGGGCAGCCCTACTTTTTGTTTAAATAACCTCGTAAAATGCTGCGGGTATTTAAACCCCAGTTCATAGGCAATCTCACTCACTGATTTTGATGTGTCGAATATTTTCTCCTTCGCTACATCAATTACTTTTTCCTGGATATAATCATGGGCGGTTTTACCGGTCTCTTTTTTGATTAAATCACCGAAATAATTCGCAGATAAATGAAGCTCACCGGCAAAATATGATACGGAAGGCAGGCCGTTCTTTTGTGGCTGATCGGAATGATAGTATTCTCCTAAAAGTTTTTCAAATCTTTCAAGCACTCCTTTGTTAACAGTTTCTCTGGTAATAAATTGACGATCGTAGAAACGTGTGCAATAGTTCAGGAATAACTCAATATTGGAGAGGATCAGTTTTTTGCTGTGTTTGTCAATGGGATGCTGCAGTTCAAGTTCAATCTTGGCCAGACAGTCAAGAATAATATGCTTCTCCGCTTCCGAAAGGTGCAATGCTTCATGGACTTCATAAGAGAAGAAGGTATAGGTTTCCATTTGCCTGCCGAGATTGGTTCCCTTAATAAAATCCGGGTGAAACACCAATACCTTTCCTTTTGGCTGGAAAAAGCTGTCATCATCATATTTTACTCCGATCACCTGTCCCGGCGCCACAAATACAAGGCTTCCTTCCTCATAATCATAATAATTACAGCCATAGCGCAGATCGCCGCATTTGATTTCTTTCAGGAAAACCGTGTAAAAGCCAAAGTACATCCGGTTATGCCGCCTTGGGGCTGCTTTCGACAAATCTAGCACATTCACCAGGGGATGCCGGGTTTCATTATTGTTGAATTGATTGTACTGGCTGATTGTTTGAAACTGTATGATAGGATCCATCTGCGCCGGTTAATATTCAAAAATACAGTAGGATCGAGTGTTTGGGATCTCATAAAAGCTGAATCTGTAAAAATGGTAGACATTCCGGTAATCCATATACAGAATGGTAAGTCCGCAAGCCTGAATTTTGTTTCCGCGGCCAATGGAGGCTGTCCTATCTGAAAATGCGGACATTTAAAGCGTTAGCGAATGACAACAGGTATCAATCAGGTAATAGTATTGGTCGGGGCGGGATCAATTGGTCAGGCGATAGCCCGGCGCACAGGAAGCGGGAAGCAGGTATTGCTGGCTGATCTGCACCCTGGCAATACCGCGTCAGCGGCTAAGACCCTCAGCGAAGCCGGATTTGCAGTGAGTACAGCAACAGTTGATGTGTCGGATAAGGGTTCTGTCCGAGCCCTGGTTCAGACAGCAACAGCTATCGGTCCGGTCACCGGACTGATTCATACGGCTGGTGTTTCCCCTTCCCAGGCATCTCCAGCCACTATTCTCCGGGTGGATTTATATGGAACCGCCCTGCTCCTGGAGGAGTTCGGATCTGTGATGGCACCGGGCGGTTCCGGGATTGTGATCGCTTCCCAATCCGGCCATCGATTACCGGCGCTTGGCATGGAAGAAAACCGGGCTTTGGCAATGGTTCCTGCCGATCATCTTCTTGCCTTACCATTCTTGCAACCGGATCAGGTCAGTGATTCCCTGACTGCTTATCAACTGGCTAAAAGAGGAAATGCACTTCGGGTAATGGCTGAAGCGGTCCGATGGGGTAAACGCGGTGCCCGTATCAATGCAATCAGTCCCGGCATCATCATTACCCCTTTGGCAATGGATGAATTATCCGGTCCTCGCGGTGCTGGCTATCGTCGTATGATTGAATTGTCTCCGGCGGGTCGTGCAGGAACGCCCGATGAAGTGGGGGCGCTTGCCGCATTCCTGATGAGTGAGCAGGGGGCTTTTATAACAGGGAGCGATTTCCTGATGGATGGGGGAGTAACCGCATCTTATTGGTATGGAGAACTGGTGCCCTGATTTAAACCAGTTAGCGGGTATTAAAAGCCGGCTGATAGAACTTTCTTTATCTGATATTGTAAAAAACATCTCATGCAAAAAAGAACACTTGGAAAAAGCGGTCTGGAAGTTTCCGCCCTTGGATTAGGATGTATGGGTTTGACCTTCGGTTATGGCCCCGCAACGAATGAACCCGATGCGATGGCACTGATCCAAAAAGCATATGAACTGGGTATTCAATTTTTTGACACGGCAGAAGCGTACACCCAGGGAGCCAATGAGGTTTTATTAGGTAAAGCAGTAAAACCCTTCCGGGATCAAATTGTGATTGCGACAAAATTCGGGTTTACCGATGGTGATTCCTCGAAAGGAGTGGACAGTCGCCCGGAGCGCATTCGCAAAGTGGCGGAAACTTCTCTGAAAAATCTACAAACAGATACCATTGATCTGTTTTATCAGCACCGGGTTGATCCGAACGTTCCCATAGAACAAGTTGCGGGTACGGTAAAAGACCTGATCAAAGAAGGAAAAGTAAAACATTTCGGCATGAGTGAGGCGGGTGTGCAAAGTATTCGCAAAGCCCATGCGGTGCAACCAGTTGCGGCTTTGCAAAGCGAATATTCCCTCTGGTGGCGTGAACCTGAACAGGAAATTTTACCAACACTGGAAGAACTGGGTATCGGCTTTGTTCCCTTTAGTCCGCTTGGTAAAGGGTTTCTGACAGGCACTATTACAAGTAATGCGCAATTTGCCCCGGGGGATTACCGGAAAACCGTATTCCCGCGTTTTCAGCAGCAAAACCTGGATGCGAATCTTTCCCTGGTGGAACTGATCAAAGGGATTGCAGAACAGAAGCAGGGAACGCCGGCCCAGATTGCCCTTGCCTGGTTACTGGCTCAAAAACCCTGGATCGTACCCATACCCGGCACGACCAAACCGAACCGGCTGGCAGAAAATACAGGTGCGCTATCCGTTGTTTTGACCGAGGCGGATTTAAAACAAATCGAATCTGCTGCTTCCCGGATTACCATACAAGGCGAGCGTTATCCCCCCAGTATGCAAACGCGTGTGGGAAAATAAAAAATTGAGAAAATTTTTGTAATAGGCTCCAGTACTTTTATTGCCTTGCCCTAAAGGACCGTTAGCCTGGATCAATACAATGCCGGCATTCCTAAGCCTGCATACCAAAAATATATCAGATGGATACCGAAAAATTAGTACAACAAGGATTCAAGCCGGCAGTGGTGGCCTATTTCTCCGGCAAAGCCTATATCAAACCCCTGGTGGCCGCTGATGCCATTACCAATTGCCTGGTCAGCGAAGTAGTTTTTGAAGCAGGTTGCCGCAATAACTGGCATACACATCCATCCAACCAGATCCTGATCGTGAAAACCGGCACCTGTTACTATCAGGAAGCAGGAAAGCCTTTGGAAAAAATTCCGGCCGGCGGCGTGATCAATGTACTGCCTGGTATCAGGCACTGGCATGGTGCATCGCCCGATGACCCGATGGTGCATATCGCCATAAATATCAATACGGAAAAGGGAGTAGTCAATTGGATGGAACCCGTCAGTGAGGAAGATTATCATCAGTAAACCCAACCAAAGCCATTGATATGAAAAAATCTTACCTGATTGCCGCTATGGCATTTTGTGTTGCCCATGCATTTGCGCAGCAGCATCCGGAGATCCGTATAGCCAGGATCACCATTGATTCGATGCAAATTGATCGTTATAAAGCATTTTTGAAAGAGCAGATGGAAACGGCTGTTCGGGTTGAGCCGGGTGTCATCAGTTATACGGTGTATGCTGATAAATCCAACCCGGCTGTTTTAACGATATTGGAACGATATGCTGATCACGCGGCCTATCTCGCGCACCGGGAATCACCCCATTTCAAAAAATACAAGGCGGCTGTTGCCGGGATGGTAAAATCGCTGGAACTCTCAGAACTTGAGCCGATTCTCAGCGCGGCGAAAGAAAACATACAATAGGATGTGGTGCCCCGGGTAAACCGGTCA
>CAZAOR010000068.1:0-4400 GCA_964486805.1 uncultured Sediminibacterium sp.
CCTGCATGTTAAGCCCATGCTCGGGTGAGAACAAGGTCACCAGGCCGAAGCCCTGTGCTGTCAATGCCTGCCGGGAAGGTATCCCCGTATTGGTTTTTGCCGCTTCATTGGTCACCAGGCCAATCCGGCTTTTTTTCCAGGATGGCGGATTTTGCAGGAGTTCGTCGATGCCGTATTGCAGGAACATGCGTTGAAGATAGGAAAGTAGATGCAATCGACTTGCATCCCCTTCAATACCTGGCCAGGCAGCAGTCTATCGTTTTTGCCTTTGGGGATGACCTGATTCGGACGATTTCCCGAAGACCAAACGCCGATAGGCCGGAAGTATTCCACAGGAAACAGCGTTTTGTTGAAAAGTAAACTTGGCCTGCCGGGGGAGGTGGTTAGATTTGCGGGTTGTACAAAACGGTTGCCTGGGCATCCGTATTGGTGATTTCCGATGGTTTTGGGTATCGCCTGCACGGATAGGGCCAAAGCGACCGGCAAATGGATTGATTATGGCAGGAGATAAAGCGCTATTTGATTATGACGAATCCTCCATCCGGTCCCTTGACTGGAAAGAGCATATCCGTCTCCGGCCGGGGATGTATATCGGTAAATTAGGGGATGGCACCGCAGCAGATGACGGGATTTATGTCCTGGTGAAGGAAGTGATCGATAACTGCATCGATGAGTACACCATGGGTTATGGCAAACAGGTGGAATTGCAGATTGAAGGCCGGAAAGTCATGGTCAGGGACTATGGCCGGGGTATTCCCCTCGGTAAAGTGGTGGATGTGGTGAGTAAGATCAACACAGGTGCCAAGTATGACAGCAAGGCTTTCCAGAAAAGCGTCGGACTGAATGGGGTGGGGACCAAGGCGGTGAATGCCCTGAGCCAGTATTTCAAAGTGAGTTCCTTCCGGGATGGCCGGGAAAAAACAGCAGAATTTGAAAAAGGGAACCTGGTAAAAGAACACAAGGAAGCAAAAACGGACCAGGCCAACGGAACCCTGGTGGAATTTATCCCGGATGATTCGGTTTTCAGGAACTATCATTTCCTGCATGAATACCTCGATAACCAGTTATGGAATTACTGTTATCTTAATGCCGGGCTGGCTATTTATTTCAACGGTAAAAAATATATCAGCAAAAATGGCTTACTGGATCTGCTGCAGCGCAAAACCAATGCGGAAGAACTGCGGTATCCCATTATTCACCTGAAAGCAGAGGATATTGAAGTAGCCATTTCTCATAACAATGATTACGGGGAAGATATATTTTCCTTTGTCAATGGCCAGTACACCACCCAGGGGGGAACCCACCAGCAGGCTTTCCGCGAAGCTTATGTAAAAGTGATCCGGGATTTCTTCAAAAAAGATTATGAAGCATCGGATATCCGCACCAGTATTGTAGCGGCTATTGCTGTCCGGGTGCAGGAACCTGTTTTTGAAAGCCAGACCAAAACCAAACTCGGCTCACAAACGGTTTATGAGGGCGGGCCATCCATGAAGAACTTTATCCAGGATTTTCTCTCCAAGGAACTGGATAATTTCCTGCATCGGAATCCCACCATTGCAGATGCCCTTAAAAAAAGGATTGAACAGAGCGAGCGAGAAAGAAAAGAACTGGCAGGAATTAAAAAACTGGCCAATGAGCGGGCCAAGAAAGCCAATCTGCACAACCGGAAACTGCGCGATTGCCGCGTACACCTGAATGAGGAACCGCCTGCTAAAAACAAAGAAGAGTTTATCGCAACACAGAATAATACCACCCTCTTCATCACAGAGGGAGATAGCGCCAGCGGCAGCATCACCAAATCCCGCGAGGTAGATACACAGGCCGTATTCAGCCTGCGTGGAAAACCATTGAACTGTTTCGGCCTGACCAAGAAAGTGGTGTACGAGAATGAGGAGTTCAACCTGCTGCAACATGCTTTGAATATCGAAGATGGCCTGGAAGGATTGCGTTACAACAATATTGTCATTGCAACGGATGCAGATGTAGATGGGATGCATATCCGCTTACTCATGATGACCTTTTTCCTGCAATTCTTCCCCGATCTCGTGAAGCGCGGGCATGTATATATCCTGGAAACGCCTTTGTTCCGTGTTCGAAATAAACAGGAAACCCTGTACTGTTATGACGAAACTGAAAAGCAGGCGGCGATCAGCAAACTGGGCAGTAAACCCGAAATCACCCGTTTCAAAGGGCTTGGGGAAATATCACCTGAAGAATTCAAACGTTTTATCGGGGAAGATATGCGCCTGCAACCCGTTATCCTGGAACAGGGCGACCATATCCAGGAATTGCTGGAATATTATATGGGCAAGAATACCGCCGAAAGACAGGAATTTATTATTCAGAATCTAAAAGTAGAACTGGACCTGGTGGAAGAAGTTTGACCAGGTAGTTTTTGTTTGCGTATGACACACATTGTATTTGAAGAACCTGCACAGGAACTGCTGGAAAAAACACTGGAACTGGATCCTTCACTGCAAGGGCCGGTTGTTCAGGTGAAAGATGATTATGCCGTTGGCCCCCTTGGCGAAATATTCGCTACCGAAGGTTACCAGACACGTAAAAGCTGGTGGGAAGAACTGCTCCGGTTCTCACCCTATACCGAGTCGCTGGAACTGGTGAATGATAAACTGATGGTACATCAGTTGTGCCGCCAACTGGATGAAAACCCGGATGAAACAGTGTGGATATGGATGGGACAGAATGCACATGATGTATGCGGTTATTATTGGCTGATGAGCCAGTTGAAAGCCTACCAGGGACGCATCCAGGTATTATTTCTTAATAACCTGCCTTTTTTAAATGAGAAAGGACAATTGTATTACCCGGTGTATTTATCAGAAATACTGCCGAAAGAACTGTTGAAAGCCCGCAGGCTGTCCCGTCCGATCACCTTGAGTGAATTTGAACTGGACCCGGATGAGTGGAAAAAAATCTGTGAGGAAAATGCCATGGTACGTTACCTGGAAGGCGGAAAAAAGATTAGCGGCAAGCCGGTAGACTTTTATGACAAAGACATCCTGCAACAATTGGGAAAAGAGTCCGTGAAACTGCCCCGCCTGCTTATGCAACTATTCACAAAAATGAAACTGAAAACCGGTGATGTATTCCTGGTTTGGCGGATCAGGGAAATGGCCGCAGCCGGCAAACTGCAGGTGAGCGGTGATTGGGAAAAAGGCTGGAAAGATCTGGTGATAAGTCCTGTCGATGCGCTTGAAAAAGATAATACAGCACAAACAGCAGCCGATGCCTGATCTGTCAAACATACACCATATTGCGATTTGCACGACACCGGATCTGTATAATGCCTGTAAGCAGTTTTATACGGGCATATTGGGGCTGACGATTGTTCGGGAAGTTTACCGGGAAGAAAGGCAATCCTATAAGCTGGACCTGGCCCTGAACGGAAAGTATTGCATCGAATTGTTCTCCTTCCCGGAACTAAAGGAACGGGCTTCTTACCCGGAGGCGAAAGGGTTGCGGCACCTGGCTTTTGCAGTACATGATTTGAATGCATGGTATGAACAACTGCAGGCAGCCGCCATCAGGGTAGAACCCATCCGGAAAGATGAACTGACAGGCCAGGATTTTTTATTTTTTTACGATCCGGCCGGACAACCGCTGGAATTATACACAGTATGAACAAGATGGTCAATGTATATCCGTTATTGAAAGTTGCCGAGGATGAGCGGGGACCCACCCATTATATTAACACCGATCGCAGCGGGCAGTTTGTATGCGGTTACCGGAAAAAGGGATCAGTAAGCGCCCGACATTACCACAAAGGGTTATCAATTGGTAAGAATCCCGAAGAACTGATCCTGTTTTCCGGAACAATACGCATCCGCTGGTTTGATGTGCGGGATAAGACCATCAGCGGGGAGGAAATAGTGAAGGCCCCGGCAAGAGTAGTAGTAGTACCCTGGGCATGGCATGAAGTTATTGCAGAAACAGATACCATCTTTCTGGAACTGAACACCCTGGAAGATGGTCAAAAAGATACCTTCCGACTGGAGGAAGTATAGGGAGTACCGATTCGATATGGCAAAGGAAAAACAATCAGATCCATCACAGCCCGGTAATGAAACAGCTATCCGGGGTCAGTATAAAAACTGGTTCCTGGACTATGCATCGTATGTAATACTGGAACGGGCAGTTCCGGCAATTGAAGACGGGCTGAAGCCTGTACAGCGCCGGATACTGCACGCCATGAAGGAAATGGATGACGGCCGCTTCAACAAAGTAGCCAATATCATCGGCCAGAGCATGCAGTATCATCCGCACGGCGATGCGAGCATCGGGGATGCCCTGGTGAATATGGGACAAAAAGATCTGTTGATCGAAACACAGGGTAACTGGGGGGATGTACGGACAGGGGATGATGCAGCGGCATCCCGGTA
>CAZAOR010000069.1:0-2766 GCA_964486805.1 uncultured Sediminibacterium sp.
AATGGAGCAAGGCCCCAACCATTACCCCTTTACTGGTGGATTATATCAAATCCCATCCGCAATGGGAACTCAGCCTGCAGTTACACAAATATATCCAGGTGCCCTAGTACGAACCATTGGATTGGGCAGGATTTGCCTCTATCATTTATGCTACCACAAATGCAACCTGGTAAAAATTGTTTACCGCTGCTACCGGTTTGAGTTTCATATAAAAATTTCCGACAAATTCCGTGTAGGCCTTGAATTCATGCATCGCCACATTGAACTCATCAAACATAATAATATCCCCCTTTTTGAGGAAGGGGTATAATTGCGATAAGGTAAAAATAGTAGCAGAATAAAGATCAGCATCCAGCAGTATCACTTTTGTACGGTCTGACTCCAGCAAAGCCCGCTGCTCAGCCAGAAAGGCCGGTAAACTGTCCTGAAATAACCCTTTCACAAAAAGTCCGCGCGTATCCTGCAGGTCGGGCATTGCAAATTTCATATCGCCCTGTTCATAGAAACTACCCCATTTTTCGGGCAGGCCTTCAAATGTATCAAAACCGAAAAAAGCGGAAGCAGCATGCTTGTTATGTGCAAGCCACCATTCAAAAGAAGCGCCCGCAGCAACCCCAAATTCCAGGTAAAGGATCGGTTGCTCCTGACCAACCTTTTTCTCTGCAATAAATGTATATAACTGGTACCGCTTGGTATAGTCCCGGATCGGAGAATAATAGTCGTTCATTTCGAACGATTTCCTGTTGCGGTAGATCCATTCCAATAACTTGTTGAAATAAGATAAAAAGAGAAATATCCGGGAAAATGGCCGGAACAGGAAAGTCAGGGGGAAAAACAATAAAAAGTCCTTGCAAAGTTTAAAAAGACGCTTCATCCTGTTGTCGGTATCAGATAGTTCAAAATAATATAACTGCTGATGGTATCGTCAGATTCACCCATACCGGCGGCAGTGCCAAGGTTCATGCGCTGCAAACCTACCAAAAACAGGGTTACCATTTTCACATGTCAGCCAATAACTCGGCTTCCCGGTTGCTGCGCCGGATGCTCGATTACCGGAAAGCCCGCAGTTTTAACTTGTCTGCAACCTGTGTTTTGCGAACTTGCGGTATGATCATGAGGCCCATAATATTGATATATCTTTTTTCGTCATTTGTACAAACCCTGAATGCCCAGGTGTATCAGCCGGAGAAAGTTAAAGTGAAAGCCGTACATGCTTATGAACAGGCCCTGGACCTGCTGCATGACGGTGACCTGGGTGCGGGCGTACCCTTGCTTCGCCGCGCATTGGCGGAAGACAGCAATTTCGTGGATGCCTGGCTATCACTTGCAGGTGCCCAGGGGCAACAAAAGAAATACGACAGTGCCGTACTGCTGTATGAAAAAGCCCGCCGCATGGACACGGCGTATTTTCAATTATACAACCTGCCTTATTCTATCAATCTTGCCGGTCAGGGTAAATTCAGGGAAGCCCTGAATGCTGTCAATGATTTTCTGAAGTATCCCCACCTGAATGAACGAAGCATCAAAAGCGGTAACTACCGCAAGAATTGCTATGCATTCGCATTGCAATATGCAGCCCTGCATCCGGCCACAGATTATATATTCAACCCGCAAAACCTGGGAGACAGTGTGAATACCCCCTACCCGGAATACTACCCTTCCGTAACCGTTACCGACAGTTTTCTGGTATTTACCCGAAGGGATCATCATGCACGGGAGATGTTCATGGAGTCCCCTTTCCGAAAAAACGGGTTTGGCACTTCCAAAGCCATAGAGGGAGATATCAACCTGGAAACCAATAAAGGCGCACTCTCTGTTTCGCAGGATGGGGACTGGATGGTATTTGCCGGAGAATTGCTGGACCAGCAGTTACATCGCAGTTTCGATATCTATATCTCTTATTATACCCCCCAGGGTTGGAGCGCCCCGGTGAATATGGGAGATGCCATCAATACCGATTTTTACGAGAGCGGCCCGACGCTCAGCCCGGATAAAGGGGCCCTTTATTTTTGCAGCAACAGGCCGGGAGGTTATGGCGGACTGGACCTCTATGTGAGTTACCGGCAACCGAATGGCCGATGGGGGCCTGCCATCAATATGGGACCTGAGATAAATACAGCGGGAGATGAACAGGCTCCCTTTATACACGCAGATAACCAGACCCTGTATTTCACTTCCAACGGACTACCCGGCTATGGAGAATCAGACCTGTTTGTGATCCGAAAAAAACCGGATGGCAGCTGGGGCAAGCCCGAAAACCTGGGATATCCCATCAACACCATTGAGAATGAAGGCAGCATGGCCGTTTCTGCAGATGGACTGACGGCCTACTATGCCAGTGATCGCAGTGACAGCCGCGGAGGGCTGGACCTCTATCGTTTTGATCTGAGACCGGATATCCGTCCCTACCGGACCCTCTATGTAAAAGGCACAGTCAGGGATGCCAATACCCGACAGCCACTTCCCAGCCAGGTGAACCTGATTGACAATCAAACCCAGCAAACCCTGATGGAGGTAAAAACAGATGAATTGGGCGCCTATTTCGTCACCCTGCCCACCGGCAAGGATTATACTTTTACGGTGAACCGAAAAGGCTATGTTTTTTACAGCGCCGATTACAATCTGAGTCAAATGCAGGCTGACAGTGTATTCAAAAAGGATATTTACCTGCAACCCGTGGCCTTGAAAGTGGAACACACGTTCCAGAATATTCATTTCGCAAATAATTCCTACCTGCTGCCCGAAGCGAGCCATGCGGAATTGGAC
>CAZAOR010000070.1:0-7092 GCA_964486805.1 uncultured Sediminibacterium sp.
TGCATAGGCGGCTCCCTGGAACCCAAGGGCGGGTAAACCAAAATGGCCATAGATCAGGGAATAATCGAAAAAGATATTGGTGACCGCTTCTGTTGCGGTTCCGATAATGAGATACTGGCTTTGGTTGGTACCCACCAGTAAGGCATTGCGCATCTGGTAAACGTACAGCAGGGGCAGTCCCAGTATCCGCAGGTGCAGGAACCGGGTACAGATGGCAACGGAAGCCCCATCCCGCAGGGAAGCACGGAGGATCAGGGGTGAGAGGAACCAGGTGACCAGGATCCCGGCAATCGCAAAGAAAATGGAGAGATACACCCCCTGTGCAAAAAGATTGCCGATCGCAGCCACCTTGTTTTCACCCGCACGGCGACTGATCAATGCCTGCAATCCGTTATTCAGGCCATGGCCGATAACGGCAAAAATCAGGTAATACACACCGGTGATTCCTGCCAGGGCCAGGGCTTCCTGGCCCAATCCGCCAAGAAAAATATTATTGGTAATAAAATTGATCTGCGGTACTATGATGGAAGCCGTGATAGGCAAAGCTATCCGCAGTATCTGCCGGTGTCCGACAGCTACCT
Source organism: uncultured Sediminibacterium sp. (assembly GCA_964486805.1). Classification (GTDB taxonomy): domain Bacteria; phylum Bacteroidota; class Bacteroidia; order Chitinophagales; family Chitinophagaceae; genus Sediminibacterium. The sequence continues at coordinate 582 of CAZAOR010000070.1, forward strand.
GTAATTGTAAAGAAGCGGGTTGTTGCGCCACAGTGCGGGCAAAGCTATTTCATTCAACCCTGATTCAATGAAGGTTCAACCCTGCTTTTTTTATATCATTGCATTGCAAACGAATGTCCATGCCAGAACAGGTGATCCGGTTTTACCAGGCTGAAAGCAGCAGCGCAGTGCTGACGGCGAATCCGCTATGCCTGGAAATCAGCCCCGACCGGCTGGTATGCATGGAGAAAAACGGGCAGAGCGGTGAGGTAGATGCTTTGGAGGTATTTTCGCTGCCCGCAGGTCATACTGACTGGATCAAGACCCTCGACGCGATCCGGCCGGAGTCGAAACTGCTGGGCAAATCGTACAACCTGATTGATTGTTTCTATAATTTTCCCGAAGCGCTCCTGATCCCGGATGCTTTTTTTTCGGCAGAGAAGGCTGTTGACTATTTATCCCTGGTATACGGGGATCGGCCGGATACGGTTCCGGTTTTTGATACGGTATTTGTGCAGCAGGAAAGACGCATCATTGCTTACCGCATCCCCCGGCCATTACAGGAATGGGTGTACCAGCACTTTATGTTAGCCCGGCCCCGGCATATCTACAGCAACCTGCTCGGAGAACTCTTCAAACGACAGGATATCCCTGATCAGTTCATCAAATTACAAGTGTATCAGACCTATATGGTCATCGCGGTATTCCTGCAAGGTGCTTTACAGATTGTACAACATTATCCGATCTTGTCGGATGACGATATTTTATACCGGCTGGCGGCACTGCGAGGGCATTACACACTGGATGACCGTCAATCCGTGCTGGAAATAAGCGGTCATTTTACGACGGGCAGCAAACTGCATAAATTGCTGCAGCCTTTGTTTGGGTTGATCGAACTGGAGTCGGCCGGGAATAGCGGTGTTTTCGGACTTACCAGTCCTTATCCGCCGCATTATTTTGCCCCGTACTACAATCTGGTGTCATGAGGATCATATCAGGCAAATGGGGTGGGAGGCGGATACAACCGCCTGCTAAAATGCCGCATACCAGGCCTACCACCGATATTGCAAAGGAAGGACTCTTCAATATCCTGCAAAACAGGATCGATTTCACAGGTATCCATACACTGGATCTTTTTGGCGGTACCGGCTGTATCAGTTATGAACTGGCATCCCGTGGTGCCGGACAACTTACAATTATTGAGAAAGATCCGGTTATGTTTGCCTTTATCCGCAAAAACCTGGATAGTTTGGGAATCCCCGATGCCAGGTTGCTGAAAATGGATGTATTCCAGTACCTGGCTTCCTGCACGGAAACATTCCACCTGGTATTTGCCGGCCCGCCGTATGCTCTCGGTACCATCGACGAATTACCGCGAATCATCCTGCAACAAAAACTGGTGAAACCCGGCGGTTTTTTCATCCTCGAACATACCCCGCGTAACCAATACGAAAATTTTGAAGGATTCTGTTTTGTGCGAAATTATGGCAGTACCCTGTTTTCCTTTTTTGCACCATAGCTTGTCGTAATTTTGCCGGATGCAATCTGCTTTTTTTATGACAGGCATCGGCACAGATGTTGGAAAAACACTGGCAGCCGCAGTATTGACAGAAGCCTTGCAGGCAGCTTATTGGAAACCTGTGCAGGCCGGCTATGCAGACGGAACGGATACAGAAACGGTAAGGCGGCTGACAGGTGATCCGGGCATCCGTTTGTTCCCGGAACTGTACAAACTGGCCATGCCTGCTTCCCCGCATATTGCCGCGCGGCAGGAAACAACCGATATCCGGATCGACAAGATCCTGGATGCGGCTAACAGCATACTGGCAAGGATCGGGGAACAGCCCCTTTTGATAGAAGGTGCATGCGGTTTGATGGTACCCTTGAATGAACAGGATTTTGTAGCCGACCTGGCCTTGCAGCTTCCGGTAAAGCTGATCCTCGTCAGCAGGAATTATCTCGGCAGCATCAATCATTCTCTTTTGACGGCCGCCCGATGTAAGGAGATGGGCCTGCCGGTAGCCGGCTGGATATTCAATGACGACTATCTCAATTATGCGGAGGAGATTGTACAATGGTCGGGGTATCCTCTGCTGGCAACGATTCCCGCAATGGACAGCGTGACACCGGAAAGGGTTCAGCAGTTAGCCAGGGATCTGCGGCCGGTGTTAAAAGAGAAACTGTTTATAACAGGAGGCCATCGTCAAAAATAAACAGGAAGGGGAGCAATATTGTATGCAGTTCCGTTAATTGACTATTCACTTTTCAGAGAGACATTAACGCCGCATGAGCTATGACCAAGCAGGCATTACGCAGTTTATACCGGACCCTTCGGAGGGAACTGGATCCCCGCGAAAAAATGCGGATGGACGCTCTCATGCTCCTACAATTCCAACAGCTTGATTATGCCGGTATCACAACGGTACTCAGTTACTGGCCGATGCCACAAGAGCACGAACCCGATACCCATTTGTTTACCAGGTATCTCAGCCACCTGTTTCCCGGCGTGCAGCTGGCGTATCCTGTGACGGATCCGGAGAACGATTCCATGGAGGCAGTGGCTGTATCACCAAGCACCCGGTACCCGCTTAACCGATGGGGCATTCCCGAACCTGCAACAGGCAGCAGGATTGCACCGGAACTGATTGACCTGGTACTGGTACCCCTTCTTGTTTGTGATCATACCGGTCAACGGATCGGTTATGGGAAAGGGTTTTATGACCGTTATCTTGCCCGCTGCCGGCCAGATGTGGTGAAAATGGGGTTCTGTTATTTTGACCCGCTTGCTGAAAAGATACCTGCCGGTGAATTTGATGTACCTTTATCCTATTGTATCACGCCCCGGCACCTGTATGAATTTTAATACGATCTTTCTCAAATCATTCCGCGTTTTATTATTACCCGTTGCCCTGGTTTACGGTGCAGTGGTCATTCTGCGTAACTGGCTGTATGATAAAAATTATATCAAGTCAGCTTCGTTTAATTTTCCCCTTATCTGTGTGGGTAACCTATCGATGGGTGGCACGGGCAAATCCCCGATGACAGAATACCTGGTTCGCCTGCTCAGACCGCATTACCGGATCGCAACCCTGAGCAGGGGATATAAACGTAAAACCAGCGGTTATGTATTAGCGGGTCCGGACACAACCGCGCTGGAATTAGGTGATGAGCCGATGCAGTTCCACCTGAAATTCCCGGATGTGGCGGTGGCTTCCTGTGAAGAACGCATCGTAGGCATCCCGCACCTGCTGCAGGATGTACCCGATTTGCAGGCCATCATCCTGGATGATGCATTCCAGCACCGTTCAGTCCGTGCCGGGCTGAATATCCTGCTCACCGAATATGCCAATCCATACAGTTATGATTTCTTTCTGCCCACCGGCGACCTGCGTGATCAGCGCAGCTCGGCAAAACGGGCACAGATCATCGTGGTAACCAAATGTCCTTATGATCTTTCAGCCGAAAGAAGAGAAGAACTGATCCGCGATCTGCGTCCAGCACCACACCAGCAGGTATTCTTTACTACGATTGAATACGGCACACCTTATCATATCATTCAGCACCAGGATGAATGGCTGATCACACCCCGGGATGAAGTGCTGCTGGTTTGCGGTATCGCCAATCCCAAACCATTGAAAGAATACCTGCATGCCAAAACCCATACTTATTATCAGCAGGATTATTCTGATCATCATATTTTTTCCATTGACGATCTCCGTGAAATACAAAAACGCTTTGAAAATATACCGAGTCGGGATAAAATGATCCTCACTACTGAAAAAGATGCCGTCCGCCTCGTTAAGTTTGCGGAGGAACTCCGGCAGATGCCCTTGTATGTTTTACCTATCCGGCATTTTTTTCTTTTTAATGAGGCAGAAAGATTTCATCAACTGATCCTGGATTTTATTGCGAACTTCCGGTTTGAACCCACCACATGAAAAAAAAGAAAACCCAGGCAAAATCGAAAATACGACATGGTCAGGCTGCAGAATTGTCCACCAAAGGCAAACTGGAACTCACCCGTTCCGGAATCGGTTATGTAGTAACGGAAAAGGAAGAGGGAGATATCCTGGTTCGCCCGGGCGATTTTAATACCGCCCTGAACGGTGATACCGTTCGTGTGAAGATCTACAAGCAGAATATCCGGACCGGCAAGAGGGAAGGTAAGATCACGGAAGTGATCAGCCGGAGGCAGACCGAATTTACCGGTCACCTGCAATTAGCAACCAATTTCGCATTTTTTATACCCGATTCCGACCGGCCCATGCCGGATCTCTTCATTCCCCTGAATGAACTGCACGGTGCAAAAAACAAGGACCGGGTAGTGGCCCGCCTGGTGCGTTGGGAAAAAGGAGATAAAAAACCAGTGGGCACCATTGTGAGTGTGCTCAAACCCGAAGATGCCAATGATGCAGCGATGAAACAATTACTGGCGGAAGCCGGTTTCCCGCTTTCATTCCCCGAAGATGTATTAGAAGCATCCGCCCGTTTGCCGGATCGACTGGACCGGGAGGAAATTGCCCGGCGCAAGGATTGCCGGAATACCCTCACTTTCACCATTGACCCCGCTGATGCCAAGGATTTTGACGATGCTATCTCCTTACAGAAAATAAAGAACGACCTCTATGAAATAGGGGTGCATATCGCGGATGTCAGCCATTATGTGGCACCCGGCACCGAGCTGGACGAAGAAGCCTATCGCAGGGCTACTTCGGTGTACCTGCCCGACCGGGTGAATCCGATGCTGCCTGAACATATTTCCAATGAACTCTGCTCGCTTCGGCCGCATGAGGACAAATTCACTTTCTCCGCCATCTTCCAGATCAATAGCAAGGCCGAAGTGAAAGACTGCTGGATCGGTCGCACAGTCATCCATTCCGATCACCGGTTTGCATATGAAGAAGTACAGGAGATCATCGAATCCGGCAAAGGTGCCTACCAGGCAGAAATTTTACTGCTGAACAACATCGCCCAGAAACTGCGGAAGAAAAGATTCCAGCATGGGGCCATCAATTTCTCTTCGGAAGAAGTGCGGTTTCAGTTAGATGAAAAAGGCAAACCGGTTGGCGTCGTGATCAAGGAAAGCAAAGAAGCGCATCAGCTGATTGAAGAACTGATGCTGCTGGCCAACAGAACCGTTGCAGAAACCGTTGCTAAAGTAGAAGTGCATAAGAAACCCCTGCCTTTCCCTTACCGGGTACATGATAAACCGGATACCGATAAGCTGGCACCATTCCTGGTATTTGCCCGCAAATACGGGTATCATTTTGATGTAACCAGTCCGCAATCCATCGCCCATAGTTTCAATCAAATGCTGGGAGAAGCCCAGGGCAAGCCGGAACAGCATGTGCTGGAACAGTTGGGTATCCGCACCATGGCAAAAGCGGCCTATACGACCACCAATATCGGCCACTATGGCCTCGCATTTGATCACTACTGTCATTTCACTTCACCCATCAGGCGATACCCGGATATCCTGGTACATCGGGTGCTGCAATCGGTGCTGGATCAGGCGCCCATCGTGGATAAAAAAATGGAAGAGAAATGCAAACACAGCAGTGAAAGGGAAAGAGCAGCGATGGAATGTGAGCGGGCTTCCAATAAATACAAACAGGTAGAGTTCATGCGGGAACGCATGGGTGAAACATTTGAAGCGGTGATCAGCGGTGTCGCCAGTTTTGGTTTCTGGGCTGAAACAGTCGCGCAGAAATGCGAGGGGCTGATCAGTATCGTTGGTCTTTCGGATTACGATGATTTCCGGCTGGTTGAAGCCGATTACAGCCTGGTAGGCAGAAGAAGCGGCCGTACTTTCCGCATGGGGGATACCGTGTGGATCCGCGTGGCTGGTGCGAATCTGGAAAAAAGGCAACTGGATTATGAATGGGTTCCACAGAAAGACAGTGAAACCATTCCGGCTAAATCATCCAAAAAGAAAAAAGGGGGTGGAAAAAAATAAGCATCAGTCCGCGGTTTCCCGGAACACAATGCCCCGTTTTTCGAGTTCCCCCAGCACCGGCTCATAGATCTCGGGTAAGCTCGGTATCTGCAGGCCGCGCGCATGTATAGCGCCTTGTAACAATAATTTTGCCGCTATACCCAGGGGGAGCCCCACTGTTTTAGCCATGGCCGTGCGCAGATCGTCTGCGCCCTTCACCACCAGGCTGCTTGTAATAGTATGTTCCGTATTTTCCAGGAGATACCCGATCTCATGCTGCATCACGATCATATCCCTGTCACCAGGCAGCAGTTTCCATTTTTTCTCCAGGAGATGCAAGAGTATGTCTGCTGAACTGGCTTCACCGATTGCAATAGGTGCGGGATTGTCTGGTTCCAGGAATCGGAGAAGCTGCTGTATGGCGGTGGGCAGATCCTGCATTTGCCATCCTGCGTGCTCAAACGCCTGTTGCCAGTAGTCCGCATAACTGAGGCTGCTGGTATCATATACCGGTGTTTCCCGGGTCAGGCCCAGCCGGATCAGTGTTTGCCATCCTGCACAGAATGGCGGAAACCGGAGCGTGGTGCGCTGAAAATC
>CAZAOR010000071.1:0-7383 GCA_964486805.1 uncultured Sediminibacterium sp.
GGGCAGGTACGAAAAACCGACAATCGTGTCATCGCCTTGCTGTTCTTCCATTTTGCTGTAATCAAGGCTGCGACCGTCCACACGCGGGGGCGTCCCGGTTTTAAGACGATCGCTTTCAAATCCATAGGCCACCAGTTGCTCGGTGATACCGGTTGCTGCTTTTTCTGCTACACGTCCGCCGCCGAATTGTTTTTCGCCAATATGAATAATGCCATTCAAAAAAGTACCGCTGGTAACTACTACGGTGCGGGAGCGGATACTATGGCCCATTCCAGTAATAACACCGCAGGCGCGATTGCCCTCGATGAGAATAGAACGGACCATGTCCTGGTAAAAATCTACGCGGGGTGTTTGTTCCAGCATTTCCCGCCAGGTAGCCGCGAATAGCATGCGGTCGTTTTGGGTACGGGGGCTCCACATGGCAGGTCCCTTGCTTTTGTTGAGCATCCGGAACTGGATCATGCTTTTGTCGCTGACGATGCCACTATATCCGCCCATGGCATCAATCTCCCGGACGATCTGGCCCTTGGCAATGCCTCCCATGGCCGGGTTACAGCTCATCTGGGCGATGGTTTGCATATTCATAGTGATGAGGAGTACCTGACTGCCCATATTGGCTGCTGCGGCTGCTGCCTCACAACCGGCGTGACCAGCACCCACCACGATAACATCATATTCGGGAAACATGCGACAAAGTTACATCAGGCTGTGCCCCCGGCCCCGAATTTCCGGAGGATTTCCCGTTCTAATAAAAGACCAGCCGCGGTTTGGCCCTGGTTAAGCCTTAAGAATTCGGCCGACGTTAAGCGGGCGGTTTTTTCCAATGCATCGGCGTTTTCCTGGAGGAACAGGACCAGCGCTTCAGGTACCAGGCCATAGGCTGCCTCTAACTCGGCGATTTTATTGAGCATGAGCCCGCATATAGGGTAGCGGGTTTGTTCATAAAGGGTATGGAAATACCTGCGAGCTGTCAGAATTGATAGGGTTCCAGGGCTCAATTCTTCCTCCTGGATAGAAGATACCCGGATATTGATGAAGTGCCAGCAAAGCTTAAGATCAGACTCCCGGGAAAAATCGAAAAAAGCAACTGGAAGCACATGTTCAAATTGCCAGGCTTTCCCGAAATTCTCCCAGGTTTGACCCGAAGTGAATTGAATCTCAATCCAATGCCGCATTTTCTCCCAATCGAGTCCAAAATAGGGGGCATAAGATTCAGCCGGTGCTTTTTCCAATACATATCGCCGAAATCCCACCTGCCATTTTCGTCTTTCCCGGATGCGGATCAGAGACTCCGTGAGGGTTTCCTGCTTTTCCCATTTTTTTCTGGCCATATTGTAAAGCTAATGTTTCGGGGCGAAACCGTGTTACGTGGAACCTCTAATGTTTTGGGGCGAAACTGTGTCATGTGGAACAGGGTTAAATTTATTGGGTTTTAGGGTCGGCAGAACAGGTCATGTCTTCAACCAGGAAGTATTGATCTTCATTGTATCGAGCAGCCCCCACGCCTATTTCTTTTAAGGAAGCATTCAACAGGGCCTTCCGGTGTCCTAATTCGGGAATATCGATATCCAGGTACAGCAGGATAACGGCAAGAGCGGTCGATTGGCTGCTCAGCGAAATATTTTCACTGGCACAGGTGAAAAAACCGATACCCGCCCGCCGAAGCCGGTCGGTAAAGGAAAGGCCGTTTGTTGAGAAATGGCTGATAGGGGCGTGATGTGCAGCTATATCGTTGGCGTGCGACTGGGCGGTTTTGACAAGGAGATTATTCAGGGCAAAAGCCGGGAGGGGGCCTGTCCTGAAAAGATCCAGCATCAGGCTCCTGGAATAGCGTCCTTGAAGCTGGGGATAGATCTGCAGGGTGGGAGCCAATACTGAATCCCAGAACCAATGAGGATGCAAGCGCGCAGCATTCGTCCAGTATAACATTTCTTTGGCTTCAGCAGGCAGGCGCGAAAAACCTGGCTGGGCATTATTCCAGGCATCTGCTTCCCGGTCGCGTAAAACGGGAAGCGACAGCGGTTTCACTTTCAAAGTAATAGTGGCAGATCCCTGGGAAAAAGCGGTAACGGGAAGGATCAGAAAGAACAGGATCCTATATGCTATCATGGTTGCGATTTGGCGTAGAGTCGCAAATATTGGTCCTCTTTACCACGCATTTCTAATTTTTCACGTTTTGTATGGTCTTTGTACCCGCATAAATGCAGGGCCCCATGGAAAACCACCCGGCAAAGCTCCTCTTTGAAAGGAACACCCAGCTTCCTGGCGTTATCCCGCACCCTGTCCAGACTGATATAGATTTCACCACGAATACCCGTTCCCGGCTCCGACAAATCAAAGCTGAGGATATCCGTATAAGTATCATGTTGCAGGAAACCCCGGTTCATCTCCCAAAGCCAGTCATCAGAACAGAAAATGTATTGTATCCGCTCCAAAGGTTTTTTTTCTTTGTGGAACAAGCGTTCGATGCTTGCTTTGATTGCTGTTTTGCCGACGATGTGCAAATTGCGATCTGCATAGCTGAAAAAGACTTTGGCCATAGAGATTGTATTCCTCCAAATTTCGTAACAAAATGCTATTCAACGGGTTTACCTTTAACCCTTAATATGCGCTTCTATGCAACGATTGTCCGAACTGGGGGTGGGAGAAAAGGCGGTAATTCATTCTTTTGAAAAAGATGAGATCTTTATAAAACTTATGGAAATGGGCTGTGTACCCGGCGAACTGGTCCAGATCGAACAAAAAGCCCCCAAGGGCGATCCGATCTCTATCTCTGTAGCAGGCTATCATCTCAGCCTGCGCCTAAATGAAGCCAATCAAATTTTTGTAGAACCGGAATAGCCACATAAAATATTGACTATCAACAAATTAGATGAATATCGGCTTATATTTTGGCTCTTTTAACCCCGTACATATCGGTCACCTGATCCTGGCTAATCATGTGGCAAACAATAGTCCGGTTGAACAAGTTTGGTTCATGGTATCACCCCAGAACCCGCTGAAACCGGCTAACAGCCTGCTGAATGAATACCAGCGGCTGCACCTGGTTCGCCTGGCCGTCGGGGATGACCCCCAACTGAAAGCGAGTGATGCGGAGTTTCACCTGCCCCGGCCATCTTATACTACTGACACACTCGCTTATCTCGAAGAAAAATATCCGCAGCATCGTTTTTACCTGATCCTGGGCAGTGACAGTTTTACCAATATACAACGCTGGAAAAATGCCTCCCTGCTTCTGGAACGCTATCCTTTCCTGGTATATAAACGACCGGGTTTTGAAATAACCACCACCTGGGACGCCGATCTTACCATTATGGATGCCCCCTTGTTACAGATATCCGCCACCGCTATCCGGGAGGCAGTTCATGCAGGTAAATCCATCCGATACCTCGTGCCCGATGCGGTGCGGGAAGAAATTGAGCGGGGACATTATTATAAATAAGTAATCAGCTATTGTTCTTCGGTGCCATTTGCCGGCCAGGCAGGTACTTTTAAGAAAAAATCCTACCGCTTACGGGCATTCCGCGGATCCGTTTATCAAAATCTCCCGATCCTTTGTTTTACCCTCGCGTGTTTGTAATAGATTTATCCTCCAAACCAGGCACATGAAAAAACTACTGCTTGCGGGATGTTTCCTGCCCTTATTATTGAAAGCCCAGGATTTAACCGTTGAAAAAATCATGCGTGATCCGAAATGGATCGGCGCATCGCCTTCGCGGGTATTCTGGTCCAATGACAGCCACACCGTTTACTTTAACTGGAACCCGGATGATTCGCCGTCAGACTCTGTATATGCAGTGGAAATTCACAATGGCAAACCGCACAAAATAGGCTATTATGAATCCCAACGAAAGGAAGCAGAGAGTAGCGGCAATTACAATAGTCGGCGCAACCAGTTTGTATATGCCTATAAAGGGGATATTTTCTGGAAGGACCTTACAACAGGACAGGTGAAAAGGATCACGGAGACTGTTGACCGTGAATCGGATCCGCGGTTCGTGGACAAAGATCGCTGGGTGGTATATAATCACAATCAAAACCTCTATGGCTGGAATATTGCATCGGGTGCAACAGTACAGTTCACGAATATCAGTCATGGTGCAGAATCTGCAGCAACTCCGGGTATCGGCGGCGGACGTCTTGGCGGCGGCAGAAATGGCGGAGGAGGCGGATTCCAGGGTGGCAGTAATCGACAGGCGGCCGGATCTGGCGGAACAAGCGGGGCCCAGGAAAGCTGGCTGGCCCGTGAAGAGATGCGGTTAATGGATGTGCTGAAAAGTCGCGAAGAAAAAAGAGCAGCCCGAACCGCGTACCTGAAAGCCAATCCGGATACTGATCCGGATACTCTGAAAACGATCAATGTTGGCGAGAAATCAGTAACCGGTCTTGAAATAAGTCCAGACGGACGCTATATCTGCTACCGCTTATACCAGGCACCTACCGGGGCCAAGAATACCATTGTGCCAAATTATGTAACAGAAACCGGGTTCACCACGGAGATCAATGGTCGCAGTAAAGTAGGTGCGCCGCAGGGCAGGTATGAATTATGTGTATACGATAAGGAAAAGGAAAATGTTGTGACCATTGAAACGGATTCCATACCGGGCATCTATGATCAGCCGGATTATGTAAAGGATTATCCCAAAAAATTTGCCAATCGGCGTATCCCGTTGCGTCCGGTATCCTATGGCGGGCCCTATTGGAATGAATCCGGCACCCGTGCGATTGTAGACATTCGTTCGCAGGATCATAAAGACCGATGGATTATGGAACTGGATCCTGGCAGTGGCAAGCTTTCCCTTATCAGCCGACAGCGGGATGAAGCCTGGATCGGCGGACCCGGGATCAGCGGCGGTGCTTACGGTGCCAATATCGGCTGGGTGTCAGATGATATCTGCTATTACCAGAGTGAAGCCACCGGCTATTCACACCTGTATACCTATGATCTGAACACACACACGGAAAAAGCCCTGACCAGCGGGAAATATGAAGTGCAGGACCTTGTACTTGCAAAAGACAAACAATATTTCTACCTTCTGACCAACGAGGAACACCCGGGCAAGCAAAACTGGTACCGGATCCATACCGATGGATCAGGTAAAGAGAAAATCACCAGGCAGACCGGTGGGTATGAAGTCAGCATTTCTCCGGATGAAAAATGGATCGCTTACCGTTATTCCTATACCACCAAACCCTGGGAGTTATACGTGCAGGAAAATGCGCCGGGTAAGAAAGCCGTTCAATTAACCGATAAGGCCATGAGCGAAGCGTTTAAATCCTATCCCTGGCGTGACACGAAAGTAATAAGCTTCCCAGCCCGAGATGGGGCGCAGGTTTACGGACGTGTGTTTGAACCCAGGGCTGGTAAAAAGAACGGAGCGGCGGTACTGTTCGTGCATGGGGCTGGTTATCTGCAGAACGTGCATTACTGGTGGAGCTCTTATTTCCGGGAAACCATGTTCAATAATCTCCTCGCAGATCTGGGCTTTACTGTGATGGACATTGATTACCGCGCCAGCAGCGGCTATGGACGCGACTGGCGTACGGCTATATACCGCCATATGGGGGGGAAAGATTTAGAGGATAATGTGGATGCAGCACGCTGGCTCGAAAAGACCTACGGTATTGATTCTGCGCGGATCGGCATGTATGGGGGCAGTTATGGCGGATTCATGACGCTGATGGCCCTGTTTACTCAGCCGGGGGTATTCAAGGCAGGTGCGGCTTTGCGGCCGGTTACCGACTGGGCGCATTATAATCACGGGTATACCTCCGAAATCCTCAATGAGCCCTATAACGACAGCCTGGCTTATGTTCGCTCCTCGCCGATCGAATTTGCTTCGGGCCTGAAGGATCACCTATTGATCTGCCATGGTATGGTAGACCAGAACGTACACTTCGAGGATGCAGTACGCTTAACACAGCGGCTCATAGAATTAGGCAAGGATAATTGGGACCTGGCGGTATTTCCCATGGAAGACCACGGATTTGTAGAACCCAGCAGCTGGACGGATGAGTATAAACGGATACTGAAACTGTTCAATACCTGGTTACTGAAATAAGGAAAACCCGTTTTCTGGCTGCAGCCGCCCTTCCCAAATTTCAGTCAATTTTGCAGAGATTAATAACTTTGCAGGGAACAGCTATGAAAAAACTCCTGATCATTGCCGCTATACTGGTGTATGCTACTGCTACCATGGGGGTAGGCGTGCAGGAATTTTATTGCTGCGGTAAACTTAAAGCAGTATCCCTTAGCCTGCTACAAGCTTCTCCCAAACAATGCGGCAAGAAATCTGGTATGACGGGTTGTTGCAAAACAACCATCCAATATGTCAAGCTGAAGGACACGCATATTACCGCTGAAAAAGTTAGCGGCCCTGCCGGCATTTCTGTACCGCTATGTTCTCCGGCAATGCCCGTGATTGTTCAGGCGATTACCGAGCCGGGTGCGCCCAATATTAACAGCACACACGCCCCTCCTTTATACCGGGGTGTTCCTGTTTATCTCTCCAACCGCGTTTTCAGGATCTGATACCAGTGAAATGGTGCATGCCTGCTTTTACAGTTAATGCACGATTGCTCCTGTATTTTCACTATTCATTCATTATTTAATCATCGATCATGAAAACTTTATTCATTTCCATCATAGCGCTTTTTATTACGACTGCTGTTTTCTCACAGGCACCCGGTTCTGATTCCGCTCGCATTGCTTACCAGGCTTATGCCTGCCCCATGCACCCGGAATATGTTAGCAGGACCGCAGGCAAATGCCCGGTATGTCACATGGCCATGACTGCAGCCAAAACCGACCCCAAAAAGGCAGGTAAAACAAAACTGTACAGTTGCCCCATGCATGCCGATGTCATCAGTACCAAAAAAGGGAAATGCCCTGTTTGTGAAATGGACCTCACAGCGTTTCAGCCCAAAGAAAAATAACCGATCAATCACGAATGGCATTGGCGGCGCTGTAAGATCAGTACTGCCAATGCTGCAAAACATTTGGATATGAAAACAAAATTATGGCTGCTGCCATACGTATGCTTATCGGGGTTATTGCTGATATCCCCGATAAGCAGGGCGGCGCTGACAGATACCACTGCCACTTTTAAAGTGTATGGTGTTTGCGAGCAATGCAAAAGCAGGATTGAAGGCGCGCTCAAAACAAGAGGGGTAAGCGCAGCCAACTGGGATATACCCGGCAATATGCTCACTGTTAGCTGGGACCCCGCCAAAACATCACTCCAGAAAATAAATAAAAAAATAACTGCGGCGGGTCATGATACATATTATCAGAAAGCAACCGACGAGGCTTATAATGCTCTTCCGAAATGCTGCCGCTACCGCGATCCCGCAGTGGTCGCAGCCGCCCATCCTGGAAGGACT